>JBBSCV010000011.1:0-24223 GCA_038249925.1 Burkholderiales bacterium | reverse complement strand
GGCATCGCCGACGGCAACACCCTTGGCGTCGGTCTGCAGAGGTTGCCGCAGGCGACCGCGTTGCCGGCCCTTCACAGACCTTTGCCAGGAGAACAGCCATGACATCCGTGACATTCGAAGACACCGAGAAGCGCATCCGGTCCCTGCTCGTGAAGGACTTCAAGCTGGACAGCGGCAAGCTGACACTCGATGCTCGCCTCGACGAGCTGGGCGTAGACTCGATCGGCATGGCAGAGTTGATCTTCAGCATCGAGGACGAGTTAGGTTTGAAGCTGACCGATGCAGCCGTGCAGCTGTCCACCTTCGGCGAAGTCGTCCAGTTCATCGACGAAGCCTTGGCAAACCGGCATGCGACGACACCGCCATCTCAGAAGGCGCATGCCGTGCCCACCGCCACATGAGGCGTGTGGCGGTCACCGGCATCGGGCTGGTATCGCCGCTGGGCCACGACGCCACCGCTGTATTCGAAGCTGCACGCGACGGTCGTTCGGGCATCCATCGGCTGCAGATCGCAGGCGCCCACCGGCTGGCGGCGCCGCTGGCGGCCACGGTGCAATTCGACGTTTCTCAGCACTTCGAGCCGCTGCAGGCTCGACTGCTCGACCGCTTCAGTCAATTCGCCGTGGTGGCAGCCAGGCGGGCCCTGGCTGACGCTGGCTGCGATCTTTCAGAAGCCGAGCGTGAACGCGCTGGGATTTTCCTGGGCAACGGCATGGGCGGCACGCTGAGCATGGACGAGGGCTATCAGACGCTGTACGGCGAGAACTCCGACCGCATCAAGCCGACGATGATCTTGAAGGGCATGCACAACGCGCCGGCGGCATGGATCGGCATCGAGAACGGCTGGCGAGGCCCGAACCTGACCTACTCCACGGCCTGCTCTTCGTCCAGCGTGGCCATCGGCGAAGCGTGGTTGCGGCTAGCGTGTGGGGCCACCGATATCGCCATCGCCGGGGGCTGCGAAGCGCCACTGTCGCTGGGTTCGTTGAAGGCCTGGGAAGTGTTGCGCACGCTGGCCAGCGAGGACGCAGACGACCCCGCGCGTTCGTGCAAGCCGTTTTCGCGCAACCGCAGCGGCATGGTGCTGGCCGAGGGCGCCGCTTTCGTGGTGCTGGAACCGTGGGACCGCGCACTGGCACGAGGCGCTGCGATACACGGCGAACTCATCGGCTACGGGCTCACGACCGATGCGAGCCACATCGCAAGACCCAGCGTCGACGGCCAAGTGGCGGCCATCACTGCAGCGCTGGCCAGCGCCGGCATCGCCGCCGATGAAGTGGACGCCATCAACGCCCACGGCACCGGAACGCAGGCCAACGACGTTGCCGAGACCGCAGCGATCAAGCGCGTGTTCGGCGCGCGCGCCAGCCAGATACCCATCAGCGCCACCAAGGCCTTGCACGGTCACCTGCTGGGCGCGGCGGGGGCGCTGGAATTCGTGCTCTCGCTGCTGGCTTTGAAGCACAACACAGCCTTGCCGACGATGCACCTGGATGTGCCCGACCCGGAGTGCGACCTGGACTACGTGGCCGATGTCGCACGCGCGGGCGCGGCGGGCCGAACCATGTTGTCGAACTCGTTCGCTTTTGGCGGCACCAACGCCGTGCTGGCGCTGCGCGCTGTGGACTGAGCCCGCGCCAACCCTCAGACAAGGAACTGCTTGGCAGCGAAGGCCCAGACCATGCGTGACGCGTCGGGCCCCTGGGCATCGCCGAACGGCTCTTTCGCGGCACCGCCACTCCACGCGTGGCCCAGCCGTTCAACAGCCGCGAACGTGGCCACCATTCGGCCTTTGTGCTTGAAGTCGGTCACCTTCATGGCGTAGCGCTTGCCACGCTGAACGCCGCGCTCTGCCTTGGCCCGGGCGCCTGCGGCGTCAGCCCAGACCTGCGCCGCGCTGTGCCCGTTGCTCGCTGCCACCACCGTGTCGGCCGTGCCATGAATCACCAGCAGCGGCGGCCATGAAGCCAGCATCTGCGTCACTGGCAACGGCGAAGTGGCACGACGCCCGCGCATGGCCCGCAGCGCCGTGAGCGCGGAGTGCGCGGTACCCGGTGGAATGCCCGAGTGCATGACCACCGCCTTGAAGTGATCAGGGTAACGCGTGACCAGCAGCGCAGCCATGCTGGCGCCAGCCGACATCCCCGCAATCGCGATGCGCTGACGGTCCACCGGGTACAGCAGGCAGGCCTGCTCCACCGCAGCCATGACCAGCGCTGCTTCGCCGTACGCACGCCCCGACTTGGTGTCGAACCAGTTCCAGCAGCCTTGCGGATTGGCCAGGCGATCTTGCTCGGGGTACAGCACGACGAAGCGCTCACGTGCAGCGATCTGATTCATGCGCGTGCTGGCGGCGAAGGCCTTGGCGTCCTGCCCGCAGCCGTGCAGCATGACGATCATCGGCACCCTTTCGCCAGGTTGCAGCCCCGGCGGGCGGTACAGCTTGTAGCGCCGCGCACCGGCCGGCCCCAACGCCACGCCTGCCGACCAGCCCCTGGCATCCTGCCGGTCGCCTGCGCTGACCCCGCTGCGCGCGGCAATCGACCGCAGCGCCGGCCCGCGCGCGGCCGTCGTGCTTTTAGCTGGCGCTTGCTTGGACGCCGGCTTGCGCGTGCGCTTGACGATTGGCTTGGACGCCTTGCGCAACGCACTGAGGCCCCGGGCCATGCCTTTCGCCCAGATCGATGTCCAGGTGCGCTTCACCAACCGGTGCCATGAACAATTGGGCGCACGCCAAGACGAGTTGACAGAGTCCCCGCCAGATGCCTTGCTGATGCAGCATCGCGACACGCGCGGCTTCGGCCGACGATGCCGGGTGCTGACCCTTGGCCCAGTCGTTCGTGTGACGTCAAGCCCATCAAGACTTCCAAAGTGCGTCCTTCGGATTCGCGAGCGCTCGTTCCCTGACCTGGGGCCAGACGTGGGCCGGAATCAATTCAAAGGCAAGACGACGCGCTGCTGTTCCGGGTCTTCAGGGATGACGGCGGGCACCGGGCCCTGGTCGGGTTCGACCGGCAATGAATCCGGCTCGTCATCGCCCTCGACTTTTCCGGGGTGGCGGGGCTGGTTGTGAGCGGTCCTGGTCATCGCTGGTCTCCTGGTCTGTAGGGGTCGGGAACTGGCCGTTAGGAACGTGCTGAGCAGGATGATTTCGTGCCCATGCATCCAAAGGTTTCATGCAGGCCGGCGCTGCCACGCGCCATCCCACCGCCAATGTCACTCCGGTTCAGGCCCGCGGTCTGTGCGCCACCCAACGCTGACAGGACCGACAGGCCGGCGAAGGGCGGGACGGGTTCAGTCGAGGTAAGACAACGGGTGTGCGAACGCACAGAGCGCGATCAAGCATCACGTTGCGGTGGTCTCCCGAACCCTTCCGCATCAGCGGTAGGGCCACGGCGCGGGTCGCTCCCATTTCGGAGATGCAAAGCCAGGCGCCATTCAAACCAGTTTGTCCGGAGACGCCCTTGAAGCACTTAGCCACTGTCCCATTCACAAGCACCCCGCTGAGCCGGACGATCAGTTCGCTGGGCCTGGGCCTCGCAGCCGTTCTGATGGCCACACCTTCGGCATTTGCCTCGAGTCACCGCGAAGCGCCATTCCTCACCGGGCAGCCCAAGCTCGACGCGACGGACCTGTACATGTTCCGCAGCTATGAAACGGGACGCCAGAACTTCGTCACCATCCTGGCCAATTACCAGCCATTCCAGGACCCGCAGGGTGGACCCAACTTCTACATGTTCAATCCGGAAGGCCTCTACGAGATCCACATCGACAACAACGGTGATGCGGTCGAGGACATCGCCGCGGACACGCTGCAAGTGGGCTGCAAGCCGTCCGATGCGCCCGCTGGCGGCCTCGCCCTGACCGATGGCGTTCGCAAGACAGCGGCCAACTATGGCGTCACCTTCCCGTACCTGACGACCCCGATACCGGGCAACTTCAACCCCCCCGCTGCCGCTGGCACGCTCTTTCCGTGAAGGCCGACATGAAGATCACCAGAATGCCTTCGGCTGCCGGCACTGCGGCCATCGTGCTGGCCCTGGCCGGCTGTTGGGACGACAACGACACCAACGATGTCCCGGTGCTGCCACCGCCGCCGCCCGTCACGACGGTGCCGGACAGCGCCGGCGTCAGCGGTGCAGCTTTCATCAGCTTCATCATGACGCTGAGTGGCAGCGACGAGACTTCGGAGCCATTGACCATCAGGGACACGTTCGCGGTACCGCCCGACGAAGGCAACGAGCCAACGCCGCTGACCTGAACCAGAGGGCGCGCTCCCGCGTGCCCTCTACCCTCGCCGCATTCGCACGCAGCAGTTGGCGAATGCTGCCTGGGGGCCGGGGCGTCTCGATGCCGCTTCCCGCACGCACAGCTGCCGCGCAGTCCTGTCAATGCTGCGCCGCCGAACCGGGACGAACCACGCCCACTGTGGCAGTTCAGCCTTGCTGACTACCTCGCCGCGCCGGCTCGCCAACGGACGCATCTGCCTTGCGGTCGGCAAATTTTTTCCAGACGCAGCCGAGTACGGCAATCACGATGAGTTTGCGCACGGAGCACTCCTTTGAAGGTGGACCCAGCACTCTCGAAGCTCGCTCGCGCAAGACCTGCAGGACTGACGCTGTGACGCAGGTCTGACAACGTCTGCATGGAAGGATCTCCGTTTGCAGCCCCATGCTCGTCGGTGAGGGGTTTGGTCACGGCTTCACGTTGTGTCCGGACAAGGGCGCGCCGCGCCTTTCCAGGAGCGCAGAAACGTGATCAACCCGAACTCTTTAAGCACACGCCGCACTGCGCTTTTAGCTGCCTGCTTGGTCTGGGCCTTATGGGCGCTGGGCGCACCTGCAGCAGCCGATGAGTCCGCCCCGGCCGGCATGAGCGCCGAGGAGCGGGCAGCGCCCATACCCGCAGGGCCCTGGCAGGGCACCTGGCGTATCACACGCGAGGACCCACGGCTGCGCACACGAGGTGCCCAGGAACTGCTGATGCTGACTGTGTGGCAGGACCGCAGTGGGCTGGTGGCCAGCGCAGACTGGTCCGCCGGACGCGCAATTTGCCTCAACCCGTTGGCTTCCCCCTGCGACTGGGTGGGTGCGCAAGGCCAGGCCGCCACTGCCGCGGCCCACAGCGCTGGACTGGTGGTGGTGGTGCAGGTGTCCGCCGACGACACCGACGCGTTCGTGGTGAGCCTCTTCGGGCCGCCGAGCCGGGGAAGGACTACAGGCCTGGAGGGCGTGATGGTGTCAGTCAGGGGCGAACTGCGCTACCGGGTGCATGCCCTGCGCGTCGACCCGCGCTAAATGACGATGATCAAGCGCTGACTGGCTCCATCATCCCGCTGGCCCGGCTTGCCGGCTGTGGCAGAACCGGTCTCCAATTCCACCCATGTCACCCACGAGCCGACCATTGTCGAACGCAGCCCCTCCAGACTGGCACGAGATCGAGCGTTGGCTGGATCGAGCCCTGGAACGACCCGACATCGACCGGCTGGCCTGGCTGCATGCCCAGACGCTGGAGGCCGCGCTGCACGAAGAAGTGGCGGGGCTGCTGCGCTCGGAACAAGCCAGCCGCGACATGCTGGCCGGTGCACCCGGCACGCTCACCGGCTCGGCCGATGGGCTCACGGCGGCCTTGGCGCCCGGCGACCGCGTGGGGGTCTGGCGCGTGCAGGGGTTGATCGGCCGCGGCGGCTCGGGTGAGGTCTACCGGGTGCTGCGCGACGACGGCAACTACGAACAGCCCGCGGCGCTGAAGCTGCTGCGCGCGCCCGACGACCCCGAGGAACTGCAGCGCTTCGCCGCCGAGCGCCGTCTGCTGGCCCGCCTGAACGACCCGGCCATCGCGCGACTGATCGACGGCGGTGCGCACCAGGGCCGGCTGTACGCCGTGCTGGAACTCGTCGACGGTGTGCCCCTGGACGAACATGCCGCGGCATTGCCGCTGCGCGAACGCATGGCGCTCTTCGCCCGCGTCGTGGCAGCGGTGGCCTACGCCCACGCGCAGTGGGTCGTCC
Organism: Burkholderiales bacterium; assembly: GCA_038249925.1. GTDB lineage: Bacteria > Pseudomonadota > Gammaproteobacteria > Burkholderiales > Burkholderiaceae_C > Rubrivivax. The sequence continues at coordinate 18,213 of JBBSCV010000011.1, read as the reverse complement.
ACCGCGACCTGAAACCGGCCAACGTGCTCGTAGACGCCGAGGGCCAGGTGCATTTGCTCGACTTCGGCATCGCCAAGATCAGCGAAGGCCCCGCCGGCGACAGCGAAGCCGCGCACACCACGCTGGCACTGCGACTCACGCCCACCTATTGCGCGCCCGAGCAGCTGCGCGCCGGCGCCGTGGGCGCCACGGCCGACGTCTACGCGCTCGGTGTGATGCTCTATCAGTTGCTCGCTGGCCGGCTGCCATGGAGCCTGCAAGGCAACGGCCTGCAGCGCGCCGTACAACGGCTGGCCCTGCAAGACGCGCCGGCCGCACCCAGCACGCGGCTGTCCGCAGCAGCGGCACGGGTCGTGCGCGGCGACCTCGACGCCATCGTCGCGCGTTGCCTGCAGCCGCAGCCGGAGGCCCGCTACGCCAACGCGCAAGCCCTGCTGGAAGACCTGCGCCGCTGGAGCCATGGCTTGCCGGTGCTGGCGCGCGGTGACGCCCCGGCCTATGTGCTGGGCAGGCTGGTGCGCCGCCACCGCCTTGCTTGCGGCGCGGCGGCGGCCGTGGTCTTCAGCCTGGTGGCTGGCCTGGCGGGCGTGGCCTGGCAGGCGCGCGAGGCGGCACGCGAACGCGACATGGCTCGCGCTGAAGCCACCAGCAACAAGGCCGTGCGCGACTACCTGCTGACGATGTTTCGCGTGGCTGGCGAGCAAGGTGCGGCCGGCGCCAACCTCAGCGCCCGCCAGTTGCTGGCGCAGTCGGCCAGGAAGCTGGAACAAGATCTGCAAGCCGACCCGGCGTCAGCCGCGCCCACCTTGCTGGCGCTGGCCCAGCTGTACTTCCAGATGAACGACTATGTCGGCGCGGCACCGCTTTTCGAGAGCCTGCTCGGCCGTGCAGACCAACTGCCGCCCGAAATCACCGCCCTGGCCCGCATGGACCTGGCGCAATGCCTGTGGCGCTCGGGCCAGGCCGACCGCGCCGCCGAATTGTTGGCCCAGGCGCAAGCCTGGTGGGCGATGGACGCGCCACGCTGGCGCAGCCGGATAGTGGAAAGCCGGCTCGTGCAGGCCCAGGTGTCGCGCGCACGTGGCAAAGCCGAGGAGAGCGTGCGCATCCTGGAAGCCGCGCTGCCGGAACGCATCGCCTTGTCAGGCGAACAGCATGTGGAAACCGCCACGCTGCTGAACAACCTGGCACTGGCCCGCTACCACACCGGGCAGCTGGACGCGGCACGCCAAGACTTCGAACGGACCTGGGCGCTGTGGCAGTCGCTGCGCGCCGAGAGCAACGGCGACGCCCTGAACACGTTGAACAACTGGGCCGCGCTCGAACTTCGCATGGGCCGCGCCGACGAGGCCGAGCGGCTGTTTCGCCAAGCGCTGGCGCTGCGACGCGCGCACCTGCCGCCTTCGGCCGCGCAGGCAGCGCTGCAGAACAACCTGGGCAAACTGGTGCTGCGCCGCGGTGCCCCTGAAGAAGCGCTGCCGCTGCTGCGCGAAGCGGTGGCCTTGGGCGAAGAGTTCGCCGGCCCCAACAGCCAGCACACGCTGGCGGCCATGGCCGGCGTGGCGGAAACGCACATCGCCCTGCGCCAGATGCCCGAAGCCCAGGCCACGCTGGACGACCTGAACCGCCGCACGCTCGCGCAATGGGGCCCTGAGCACCCCTTGGCCGGCGTCGCCCAGCTGACCCAGGCGCGCTGGCATGCTGCGGGGGGCGACTGGCCCCGCGCCCGCACGCGCGCCGACCAGGCCGAGGCCATCTGGCGCAAGGCCGGCGCGCCGGCGGCGCCCTACCTGGCGCAGGCCCAGGCCCTGCGCACGGGCTGGCCCGCACCAGCACCCTGAAGCCACGCTGCTGCGCGGGTCAGCGGGCTTCCAGCTCGCGGTGCAGCCAGGCGCGGGCCTTGGCCCAGTCGCGCTGCACTGTGGGCACCGACACGCCCAGCACCTCGGCGGTCTCGGTTTCGGTGTAGCCGGCGAAGTAGCGGCATTCGACGACCTGGCTCAGCCGCGGGTTCAGCGCCACCAGCCGCTGCAGCGCGTCGTCGATGGCCAGCACGCGCTCGTCGCTGTCTTGCGCCGCCACGTGCTCGGCTTCTTCCAGCGGCACGTGCGGAGCACCTTCGCCTCGGCGCTGCGTCAGGCGCGCCCGCACATCGTCGACCAGCACTTGGCGCATGGCCATCGCCGCGGCGCGCATGAAGTGCTGGCGGTCGTTCCAGGCCGGGGTGGCCTGCAGCTTCAGATAGGCCTCGTGGATGAGCGCCGTGGTCTGCAGCGTTTCCGAAGCACGGGTGTCGTAGCGCACCCAGCGCGCCAGGCGCCGCAGGTCGGCATAGAAAAGGGGCACCAGTTGCGCGGCTGTGCGCCTCAGCTCGGTGTCGTCGGGGGCGGCGGGGCCGGGCTGGGGGCTCAGTTCGGACATCAACCTGCATCCTAGCCCGGGAGGGCAGGCGCAGGCATGGGGCGACACCCCAGCAAGAGGGGGTTCGTCGCAGCCCTGATGGGAACTGGCGCGCGGGCGCGTTTTAGCAATGAGTCAGAGAAAGGCAGCCGGCGTCTGCCGCCACTCCCGCCACATCTGCCCAACCCGTCCAGCCCGTCCCACCCGCAAGATTTCGCCACCGAGGTCCCCGACATGAACCTGATCGAGCGCGTCCGCGCCATCCTCTTCCAGCCACGCCAGACTTGGCCGGTCATCGCCGCCGAACCCGCCACGCCGGCCGGGCTGTACACGAACTACATCGCTCTGCTGGCCGCCGTGCCGGCCGTCGCGGGCTTCATCGGTTTCAGCCTCATCGGCGTGGGCGGCATCGTCAACTTTCGCGTGCCCATCGTCAGCGGGCTCGTCAACATGGTGGTGGGCTATGGCTTGTCGCTGGTGCTGATCTATGTGATGTCGCTGATCGTCGACGCCGTTGCTCCGAAGTTCGGTGGCCAGCGCAATGGCCTCGCCGCGCTGAAGCTCGTGGCCTACGGCGCCACGGCCGGCTTGCTGGGCGGCATCTTCAGCATGCTTCCAGCGCTGGGTGTGTTGGGCGTTCTGGCGGCGCTGTACTCTGTCTACCTCGTCTTCACAGGGCTGCCGGTGCTGATGAAGTGCCCGCCCGAACGCGCCCTGGGCTACACCGCGGTGGTCGTTATCTGCGGGTTCCTGGCGGCTTTGGTGATCGGCCTGGTCACAGCTGTCGTCAGCCCTGGCGCCGGGGTGATGGCCGGCCTGGGCGCGGCCAGCCGCGAGACCGGCGACGTCACGCTGAAGGTGCCCGGCACCGACATCGCCATCAATAGCCGGAAGTTCGAAGAAGCAGCCCAGCGCATCGAAGCCGCGCAGGCCAGGGGTGACAGCCAGGCTGCGGGCGAGGCCACGGCCGCCATGATCGGCGCCGCGCTCGGCGCGGCCACCGGCAACCAGGTCGACCCCAGTGGCCAGGCCATCGCGCCCGAGGTGTTGAAAGAGTTCGTACCAGCTGCCATCGGCGGTTTGGCGCGGCAGAGCCTGTCGGCCGAAGGCGAGTCGGTCATGGGCATCACGCTCAATCAGGTTCAAGCCAGCTTCGGCGCGGCCGACAAGACGATCGAAGTCGACATCACCGACCACGGCGGCATCAGTCGCATCAGCGCCACGGCCTGGGCTGCCCGCAGCCTGCAACGAGAAGACGCCGAAGAGGTCGAGCGCATCTACCGAAAGGGCGACCGCGCCTTCCACGAAACGTGGCGCAAGGACGGCAGCGGCGCTTCGCTGCTGGTGCTGCTGGGCAACGGCGTGCAGGTGCAGTTGCAGGGCTCGGGGGTCGGCATCGAAGCGCTGCGCGACGCCCTGCCCGGCCTGGGCGTCGACAGGCTTGCCGGTCTGCCTCGGCAGCCTTAGGCCGGTGCACTTTCCTTTCCCCACCACCCACCAAGGATCCAACATGACCCAAATCCACTCGGCCATCCCCGCCTTCTCAGCCACTTCCGTCGTTTCCGCCCTTTTGGCGGCTTGGATGCTGGCCGCCGTGCCCGCTGCCCAGGCCGCAGGCAGCGTCGAATACGAAGTGAAGGCCGGCGAAGACCGCGCCCGCATGAGCATCGAATGGCTGGACAACCGCCGCATGCGCATGGACATGCAAGTTGCCGGCATGCCCGCGGGCATGAAGGCCTGGCAGGTGATGCGTGACGGCAAGATCTACTCGATCACCATCAACGATGGCCAGACCATGGTGCTGGAGATGGGCGGCATGATGAAGATGATGGGCAGCATGCTCGGCGCCCAGGGCGTGAAGGGCGGGGAAACGCTGAACGACATGCAGGAATTCCACAGCCTGCAGCCCACCGGCCGTCGCGAGACCGTGGCCGGAGTTGCCGGTGAAGTCTTCCTGCTCGACTACAAGCCCGCAGAGGGCCAGCGCCAGCAGGTCGAGGTGGTGCTGAGCAACCAACGCACCGTGCGCGAGATGACCGAGGCCATGCTCGCCTACGGCAAGCTGATGAGCAGCGCCATGGGCCAGGTCGACCCGGCCGGCAGCCGCCGGCTGGAGTCGGAAATGCAGCAGCGCCAGCTTGGCCTGCTGCGCTTCGGCGACCAGCTCAAGGCCGTGAGCATCAGCGCGCAGGCGCCCGCAGCACAGCGCATGGAACTGCCGGCAGCGCCGATGACGATGCCGCAGATTCCGGGCTTCGCAGGGCTGCCCGCGGCGGGCAGCAGCCGGGCCCCGGCCGGTACTGCGACTCAGCGCCAGGTTGACCGCCAGCAAGACCGCGTGGCAGACCGCGCACAGTCCGAGACCGACGCCGCGGTGGACAAGTCGGTCGACAAGGCCATCGACAAGGCCTTGGGAAGGTTGTTCGGCCGCTGAACGCAAGAAGGCCTGGCGACAAACGATCTCCAGGCCTTCGGTCACTGCCTTATCGGTAGAGCTGGCAGCGCAACCCGGTCAAATTGAACGCGCGGCCGCTGGCATCGAGGAACAGCGCCGAATTGCCTGCGCTGGGGTAGGTGCCTGTGGCCTCGCCGATGGCTGTGAACCCACCGCTTGCCGTGCCGGCATAGAACGGCGCCCTTCCCAAGGAAGCGCGCGCGCCTCCCACCATCACCACGCCGCTGGCGTTGACCGCCAGCGATGGCACGCGAATGCCGTTCTCCAACTGCACTTCGAGGGAGGTGTAGCTCGCCAGTTCGTGAACGGTGACGTTGCCTGTGGCAGGCACATGCACCGTGCTCAAGCGGCCGACCGCGCTGGTGTTGCTGGCCGCCGTGCGGGTGTACGCGAGGTGCGCGGTACCGTCGGCACCCATGGCCAGATCCCAGCCCACGACCCGGTCGCCGATGCTGGTGAGCGTGAAGCTGCCGGTGCCGGGCCTGAAGACCGCCGCTGCCAGCAAGATGCCGCGCGCATTGCTGGGGGTGTAGGCAAAGCCCAGCACCGCGGAGCCTTCGGCCTGGCCACGCAGCCGCACGTCGTCCAGCCAGCCGCGGCTTCCGCCACCTGCCGGTGGTCACGGGCGGCAAGGTCGTCGGCGTGGTCTCGATCGGCGATGTCGTCAAGGACACGGTGCGCCACATGGGCCAGCAGATCGGTTTTCTCGAAACCTACATCAAGGGCCACGGCCGCTGAGTCGCCGTCTGCCCGCGCGCGGCGGTCAGCAGGCTCTCCGGCTGCCTTGGCGGCCATGAAAAAAGCCCCGGTGTGCCGGGGCCTTCATGTGATGCGGCATGCAGCCGCGTCAACGCATTCAGCTGCGGCGACGACGGGCCAAGAAGCCCAAGGCGCCCAAGCCAGCCAGCATCATGGCGTAGGTGCCGGGTTCAGGCACAGCAGTCGCCAGCACCAGGTTGTCGACGCTGGGCCAGAGGAAGCCGGTGGTGGGCTGCACGGAAACCAGGGTGGCCGACAACATGCCGGTGTCCGACACGAAACCGAGGAAACCGGTCTGAGTGGCGCCGACGATGGTTTGTGTCACGGTGCCGCTGGCGTCCGTGGCCGTGAGGGTGACGTCACCGGTGGCGAACAGGCCGCTGATGTTGCTGCCGAAGAAGTTGCCACCAAAGCCGAAGACGCCACCTGTGAAACCGCCGAAGCTCACGGTATCGGTACCGGTGTTGGTCGACAGGAACGGGTTCAGTGTCGTGCCACCCCCGAAAAAGCTGCCCGCCGGGCCAGCGTCGACGGTGTAACCGTAAGGGCCAGCTGAACGGATAAGCGGGCTCGGGGTGGAGCCCACGATGCTGAACCCCGTGAAGCCGTCGACGCCGGGGCTGGCCGTGGCCGCGTTGAACGCGGCTTGCGACGTATACACAGTGATGCCAGCTTGGGCGACGCCGGCGGTGGCCAGCAGTGCGGCCAAGGCGAGCGGCTTGAGCAATGAAATCTTCGAGAACATGCGAACCCCTTTTTGGAAGTGAGGCCGGGCCGAACGACGGACCGAGCTTGGCGTATCTAGGTGACCTTGCCAGTCTGTTCGGGCAGGTTGCCGCGCACAACCCCCGACTTGAGTGTGGCGACGAGACACCACAGCGCCTGCTGGAAGCTTCCAGGCTGCGCGAAGATGCCCGCAGTCAGGCCCGCAGTCAGGCCCGCAGTCTGGGCCTCAATCAGGGCTGCAGGGTGCGCAGCTCGATGTTCTCGGCTGGCGGCAGGCTGTGCGAGAAGGCCCGCGCCGCCCCTCGCCCGACCTCCCGCGCCGAAGGCGACTGCAATTCAGATTGCACCTCCACCTCGGTCACTGCCGGCGCCAGGTGGCCGAGCGCAGCATAGGCCGCTGCAAGGGCATCGTCTTCGTCGCGGCCTGTTTCGGGCACCACGGCCGCGTCGGGCATGCTGTCCATCACCGCGGCGGTGCGGTAGGCATCGGCCTCGGCCTCGGGGTTGCGGTGCTCGCGGTCGATGACGGCCACCGCCATTTTCGAGCGCAGGCTGGCCAGCCCCACCGGCGACCAGTTGGTGACGAGGCCCTCCAGTTGAACCAGCGCCTTCTCCAGCACATCCACCGGCAACTTGTGCAGCGCCTTCAGGCCGCGCTTGCCGACGGCGTGTTCCACGAAGACCAGATGCTTCAGCGCCGGGCGCGTCTCGGGCAGCTCGTCCAGCAGCGCAGCCAGCTGGCTGCGCATCAGCTGCAGTTCACTCGACTCGCGCTGGGCCGTTTCCTGCTCGCGCGACTGGCGCTTGCTGGGCTTGGGCGGCAAGGACTGCAGCACCACCTTCACGCCACCGGGGTCGCGCTTGAGCTCGATGTCGTTGCGGAAGAAGGCGACCACGCCCTGCCCCAGTGTCTTGAGCAGACCGGTGAGCGAGAACTTCTTCTTCGGTGTGCGACTCATGGCAAGGGCGGGCGTCGCAGGCAGCAGCGCCGCAGACGACCTCTTCAATTTCGGATACCCGGGTCTTCGGACCCCGGCGGCCGCCGCTTGAGCCGGGTGTGTGAGCAAAGGCGTCAAGCCCGGCCACACGGAAGACCCCGCCCGACGGACATGCGGGCCGACCTTGCTATCTGTCGATCACGCGATGCACGTACGGTTCTTGCCCGTCCGCTTGGCTTCGTAGAGTGCGGCGTCGGCCCGCTCCAGGGCGGCCTGCAGGCCTTCGCCCGGCCGCCAGGCGGTGACGCCGCCCGAGAAGGTGACGAAGACCTCGCGGCCCTCATGCAGGAACAGGGCTTCGCTCAGGCTGCGCTGCAGCCGCGTCATCACCTGCTGGGCCTCGGCAGCCGCCAGGCCGGGCAACAGCACGACGAACTCCTCGCCACCAAAGCGCGCCAGGTGGTCTACCGGGCGCAGGCGCTCGCGCACAGCCGCAGCCAGGGTCTTCAGCGCCGTGTCGCCGGCCGCATGGCCCAGGCTGTCGTTGAGCTTCTTGAAGTTGTCGATGTCGATCAGGCCCGCCGCCAGCGTGGTGCCGGGTTGGCGTTCACAGCGCGCGCGTTCCGCCTCGAAGGCCTGGTCCAGACCGCGCCGGTTGGCCACTTGCGTGAGGGCATCGGTGGCCACTTCGTCGGAAAGGCGGCGCAATTCACCTTCCAGATCGCGGATTCGGCCTTCCAGCTCACTGGCAAGTGCCTGACCGGACTGGATCTTCTGCTGCGAACGGCCCACCGCGCCCTGCACGGAACGGGTGTCCAGCAACAGCGCCTTGACCACGTCGGCCAGGCTCTCGAGTGAATCGGCACGCGCGATGGCCTCGGCGTGCTGGGTGGTGGCCAGCTGGAAGCGGCCGGCGTGGTCGCCGAGTTCGCCCACCTCGACCACCACGTCGTGAATCAATTGTTTCAGCGCCTCACGCGCGGCCTGGCGCTCGCCGCGCACGCGCTGCTGCTGCTGGCGGGTTTGTGCCAGCAACGCGCTGGCGGCGCGCACACCCCGCACGCTGGGGGTCTGCTCCACGGCCAGGGCGTCTTGCAGCGCCTGGCACTGGCCGCGCGCCCAGCTGTCGTCCTCGGCCAGATCCACGAGGCCGGCCGAGATCTCCCGGCACAGCGCGGAAAGCTCGTCGACCAAGTGGTGGCGGTGCTGGAAGAGGCGCCGCGCCTGCGCGCACACGGCCTCGACGGCTTCTGCCCGCTCGGGCGTGGGGCCGTCGGTGGCCAGCGCGTCGGCCAGCGCACCCAGCTGGTCGGCCAACGCGGCAGCCTGCGGTAGCGCCGGTGGCAACGCGGCACCCAGGCTGACCTGCAAGCTGCCCAGCACCGGGCGCCAGGCTTCGGCAGGCACATCTGCGCCTGCCAATACTTCCAGAGGCGGGTTCTCAGCGCCGGCTTTCGTGGGGTCCGCCGGGTCATCGGTCTCCCAGGCCGTCATCAACGACAGCAGTCTTGCGTGAAGCCGCTGGGCATCGCTGCGGCTGCCATCGAAAACCCGCTTCAAGCTCTCTTTGCGCCGCGCGCCGCTCCACTGCTTGCCGCCGCGCTCGAGGTTGCGCACCAGGCGCTCGGCCAGCGCCGCCCAGGCCTGGCCGAAAGCGCGTGCTTCGGCCTTGGCCTCGGCGGCCTTGGCAACAACGGCCTGGGAATGAGCGCCAGAGTCCGCCCCCCCGCCCTGCGCAGGCGCATCGGGCGGCGCCTGGCCGGCCTCTTCGGCGTAGGCGCGGGCGTAGTTCTCGGGCGTGGGCTCGAGCTGCGCCTGGGCCAAACGGCGCAGCGCCCCCTTGGCCAGCGTGGCGGCGGCCGCAGCCCCGGCCTGCGCAGCGGTGCTCAAGGGCCGCGGACCTGTCAGCGCAACAGCCGGGCGCTGGCGCCGCGCCCGAGGTCTTCAGCAGCGCCGTTGCCGTCGGCGGCATTGCCTATCCACGGCGCCTTGCGCGGCAGCACGGTGCGCTCCAGCCAGTCCTGCAGTGCGCTGGGGGTCACGGGCTTGCAGAAAAGATAACCCTGCATGTGGCCGCAACCCAGGCGGTGCAGCACCTCCATCTGGCGCAGCGTTTCCACGCCCTCCGCCACCACGCGCAGACCCAGCGAACGGGCCAGGGCGATGATGGCCGTGACGACGGCGCTGCTTTGCGGCGTGATGCCGAGTTCGCGCGTGAAGCGGATGTCGATCTTCAACTCGCTGATGGGCAGCGTGGTCAGGTAGGCCAGGCTCGAGTAGCCGGTGCCGAAGTCGTCGATGGAAATCTCGACCCCTATCTCGTTGAGCCTGTGCAGCGTGGGGATCACGTTCTGCAGGTCCTTCATCAGGCTGTTTTCGGTGATCTCAAGCATGATGACGCGGTGCGGGACATTCACTGCGCTGACGCACTGGTGAATGTGCTCGACGAGGTCGCTGCGCTCGAACAGGCGGCTGGGCAGGTTGACGGCGATGGACTCGCTGTAACCCATGCTCTGCTGCCACAGCCGCGCCTGGCGCGCCGCTTCACGCAGCGCCCATTCCGACAGCGGCACGATGAGCCCGGTTTCTTCGGCCAGCGGGATGAAGTCGGCCGGAGAAACCAGCTTGGCGCCGCGCTGCCAGCGCATCAGGGCCTCGACGCCCACCATCTTCGCGGCGCGCACGTCGACCTTGGGCTGGTAGTGCAGCACCATTTCGTCGCGCTCGATGGCACGGTGCAATGCAGTTTCAAGCTCGAGCTTTTCGCGGCCCAGGCCGGCCAGCTGCGGGCTGTAGATGGCGCTGGCGTTCTTGCCTTGCGCCTTCACCGAGTACATTGCCACGTCGCTGTTGCGCAGCAGGTCGACCACCGAGTTGCCGTCGCGCGGAAAGATGGCCACGCCCACGCTGGCGGTGACGAAACACTCCTGGCCGGAAACGAAGATGGCCTCGCGCAGCGATTCCAGGATGCGCTGCGCCACGCGCTCGGCATCGGCATCGGTGACGATCTCGGGCAGCAGCGCTACGAATTCGTCGCCGCCCAGGCGGCCCACGGCCTCCAGCGCGCGGTGCGATCGAACGCCGACAGCCTCGATCTGGCCTTCCATCACCTGGTCGCTGTGGCGCACGCAAGCACGCAGGCGCCGCCCCACCTCCACCAGCAACTCGTCGCCGGCGCCATGGCCGAGCGTGTCGTTGATGATCTTGAAGCGGTCGAGATCGATCAACAGCAGCGCGCACTGGTGATGCATGCGACGCGCCTGCTCGAGCGCGCGCTCGGCCCGCCAGATCAGCTGACGACGATTGGGCAGGCCGGTCAGGGCGTCGAAGTTGGCCAGCTGGAGGATCTTGTCTTCGGCCACGCGGCGGTCGGTCACGTCCTGCACGATGCCGCTGTAGCCCACACCTTGACCATGTTCGTTGAACTCGGGCTCGGCCTCGACATGAACGATGCGCTGGCGCCCGTCGAACAGCACCACAGGCACGTCTGTGGCCAGCACTGCCGCGTGGCGCATGGCCTCGTGCAGCTGGCGCAGCAACGCGCGGCGGTCGTCCTGCGGCACCATGCGCAGCAGCGCGCGCAAGGTGATGCGTTCGTGGGGACCGAAACCGAAGACACGCAACGCCTCGGGCGACATCAGCAGGCCGCTGGGTTCGCCGCCGCGCTCGACCTTGCGCCAGTCGAAGCTGCCCATGCGCGCCAGGTCTTGCGCACGCGCGAGCTTGGCGCGGTTGCGTTCGAGCTCTATGCGTGTGCGCGAAGCGCGCAGCAGATAGTGCAAACGTCCGGCCAACAGGCTCCACTGCGTGGCCTTGACGAAGAAGTCGGTGGCACCAGCCTGGTAGGCGCGGGTGATGGAGGCGTCGTCTTCCAGGCCGGTGAGCATCAGGACAGGCACGGTTTCGAAGCCGGACGTGCGGCGCAGGCGGCGGCAGGTTTCGAAGCCATCCAGCCCGGGCATCATGGCGTCCAGCACGATGATGTCGGGCGTCCAGTCGCGCAGCAACTCCAGCGCCTGCTCGCCGCCAGCGGCCTCGGTGATGTTGAAGCCACGCTCGCGCAAGGCCAGTGCCGTCAACAGCAGATTGACGTCGTCATCGTCGACCAGCAAAACTTGCGGCTGGGCCGTCTGGCTGGCGTCCGCGAAGGGATGTGGTGAGCTCATCGGCAGGGTGGCTGTCACGTCCGCAGCATAGCCCTAACCGTGCTCAGGGCGCCCTCGCCTGCGAGCAGTATTCGTTGGATATCCGCTTCCAGTGACCCCGCTTCGCCGCTGCGCAGCCGGCGTTCGACATCTGCGCAGGCTTGCGAGAGCACCACGGCACCGACGCTGGCCGAGCTGGACTTCAAAGTGTGCGCCACATGGGAAACGACACTGATGCTTCCGCCTTCGAGCTCGGCAGCCAATTGCACCATCAATCGGCTGAGCGAAATTTCGAAGGCTGTCAGCACGCGCGGCAGCACACCGTGGCGGCCGTCGGGGTCGAGTTCGCGCAGGCGCTCCAGGGCCACTGGGTCGAAGCTCGCGGCGTTTGCCGGTGGGGCCGGTCCAGGGGGAGTCTCGGGGCTCATGGCAGGGCGGATGGTGGGTCGTTCAAGGTTGAAGAACACGGCCCGTGTCACAGCCGGTCTTGCGAGGCGTGGCACGTGGTCAGGGTTTCGGCGCTGCCTGCATGAACTTGAGGGGGTCCGCACGCGCCCCTTCGTACAATTCCCGCCATGTCCGCATCCTGCCACGGCCGACGACCCAAAGCGGCTGCTCGTGATCTGCGGCTGCGCGGCGCCGCGGTGTTCCTGACTCTGCCGGCCTTGTTGGCAGGCTGCAGCGAGGGCATCGCAGACGCCGCCGCTTGGGGCGTGGTGCTGGTGGTCGCACTGTCGGCGGTGGCAGCGGCCTACCTGCTGGGCGCCACGCGCAGCCGCGTGGCGAGCCAGGTGGCGCTGCGCGCGGCGCGCGCCGAAGCGTTGCAACATGCGCAGCTGGAGGAAGGCATGCCCTGGCAGACCGACACCCTGCACCAGCTGAGCAGCTGGTGCAGCAGCGGCGAGATTGCAGCAGCGCAAGGTTTGTTCGCCGACCCCGCCTTGCGCGCCCGCCTGCAGGCCCGGCGCAGCTTCACCGAACAGCGCGTGGTTTTCGGACTGGCCTTCGAAGGAAGCTGCAGCTGGCTGCTGCGCGGCGTGCCGCGCCATGACGACCTGGGCGTTTTCTGTGGTTTCGCGGGCATCGCCCAGCCGCTGCAGGCCACTGACGAGCAGCAAGCACGGGCCGCCGCGATGCAGACGCTGCTGACCCTGCAGCCGGGCCCGGCGCTGCTGGCGCTGGACAGCGGCAACGGCTGGGTGCTACAGCAGTGCAACGATGTCGCACGCGCTGCTTGGCCCCAACTGACGCCTGGCCAGGCCTTGCCGGCCGCCTTGGGCTTGCTGCCGCAGGCCGTCGCCCTTGCTTTTGCCGATACGCGGTTGACGCCTTCGCCTTCGCCTTCGCCGGCTTCTGCACAACCCGCTGCCGTTGACATCGACGGCTGGCAGCTGCAGCCCTGCGAAGGGCTGCCTTCGGGTTGGCGTGGGCTGGTGGTGGTGCAACGCGCGTTGCCCGCCATCGCCAGCGAAGGTGCGGCTGCGCCTGCCGCTGCTGAAGCCGCTGAAGCTGCCGCCAGGCCCGCCGCCGAAGCCGAGAGCGAAAACGCCAGCTTCAGCTTCACTTTGTCGCACGATCTGCGCGCACCGATCCGCGTCGTCGAGGGCTTCACGCGCATCGTCAAGGAAGACTACGGGCGCCTGCTGGACCGTGTCGGCAACGACCATCTCGACCGCGTGCTGAGCGCCGCAGCGCGGATGAACCTGATGATCGACGCGCTGCTGACGCTGGCGCGCCTGAGCTCGCAGCCGCTGGCGCGCCAGCCCGTGAACCTGTCGCAGCTGGCGGCCTTCGTGGTGGACGACCTGCGCCGAGCGGCGCCCGAACGCGAGGTCGAGGTGGAGATCGAACCCGGCCTGTCGACCCAGGGCGACCCGACCTTGCTGCGGCTGGTGCTGGAAAACCTGCTGGGCAACGCGTGGAAATACACCGGCCGCACGGCCCAGGCACGGCTTTCGCTGGGAATGGTCTCGAACGCTGCGGCGGTTGGAGCGGCGGGCGCCCGCCCCACCTACGTCATGCGCGACAACGGCGCGGGTTTCGACATGCGTTCGTCAGAGCGCCTGTTCGGGCTGTTTCAGCGCCTGCACAGCGCCAGCGAATTTCCCGGCCACGGCGTGGGCCTGGCTTCGGTGCGGCGCATCGTGCGGCGCCACGGCGGTGAGATCTGGGCTGAAGCAGAGCCTGGCCGCGGGGCGGCCTTCTACTTCACGCTGGCTGCCTGAGCGGGTGAAGGCGCCAGCGCTCAGACCGCGGAGCGTGCCAGCTCTTCCACCGCAGCCAGCAAGCGCTCGGCTTGCGCAGACAGGCTGAGCTGCTGGTCGGCCGCCAGGCGCTGCAGCCGCTGCCAGGCGCCTTCTCGAGACAGGGAATAGCGGTGCATCAGCACACCTACAGCCAGCGGTATGGGGTCTGCGATGGGCAGTGCCAGCACCGGTGCAGACGGCGCTGGTGCAGCGGGTTCGACAGCATCTCCAGCGCGGCTGCGCAGGCGCGCAAAGGCCGCTTCCACCGCGGGCACGATCTGATCCACGCCCAGCGGCTTGACGAGGTAGTCCAGCGCGCCCAGGGCCTGCACCTGCTTGCGCGTGGCCTCGTCGGCAAAAGCCGAAAGAAACATGAAAGGGATGCCGTAGACGTCGCGCAGGGTCTCGGCCACGTCGAAGCCGCTCTTGCCTTCCATGCGGATGTCCAGCAGCGCCAGCGCCGGGCGGTGTTCACGCGCCAGCAGGATGGCGTCGTCGCCGTTGTCGGCGTCTATGACCTCGTAGCCGGCTGCCACCAGGCCGTAGGTGACGGTGGCGAGCACCAGCCTGTCGTCGTCGACAACCAGTATCTTGCCTCGCGTTGCCGGCTCCAAAGTCATCGATCGATTGTCGCCCACGCGGTGCGCGCCGCCTATGCGGGCACCTGCACACTGGGGGGTCGCAACTCCAGGCGCGCCACCACTTCGCTGCCCTCTTGCGCCAGCGCGAGCGAAGAGCTGCGCCGCGGCAACAAGGCGCGCACGAGGCCCAGGCCCGAAACCACGCTGCGACGCTGGCTCAGATCGAAATCAGCAGCGAGTGTCGCGGTGCTGGCGATGGCGATGTGCAGGTGGTCTGCCTGCGCCGACAGTTCGCAGCGCACCTCGCCGCCCTGGCTGTGTTTGATGGCGTTGGTGAGCAGCTCGTTCAGCGTCAATGCCACAGGAATGGACTCGGCCTCGGGCAGCAAGTGCGGCACCTCGCCGGTCACCTCCACCGCAATGGCACGGCCGAAAGTGCGCTGCACCGAAGCCGCAATGGCGCGCAGCAGGCTGGCCATCACCAGCGGCCCGCTGGCACCCACCTGCAGCCCGTAGACCTGCGCGATGGCCTGCACCTGGCCCACGGCTTCGCTGAGGATGCCCGCCAGTTCCGGTCGCTGCACGGCGTTCTGCTGCAGCAGACCGGCCACACCCTGCAGGTTGTTCTTGATGCGGTGGTGCACTTCGCGCACCAGAACCTCGCGCTGCGAGATGGCGGCCTGCAGGCGCGCACGCTCTGCGGCGCGTTGCTCGGTCACGTCACTGGCCACCAGCAGCAGTTGCAAGCCGCCGTCAAGGTTGTAGGCGTTGTCGGCGCTGCGGGGGGTGCGGGCGCTTTCGGCACTCTCGGCACTCTCGGCCGCGTTGCTGTCCTGCAGCGTCGTGATGCGGCAGTCCCACACCCGCGCGATCGCCTCGCCGTTGCTCGCCTCGGCCAGCTCTTCGCGCCACTCGTGCTGCACCGTGCCGCTGCCAGAGGCGGCCTGCAGCAGCCAGCCGCGCAAGGCCGCGGCCAGCGCGGGCACGGCGCAGTCGTCCAGCGCTGAGCCCTGCAGCCCTGCCAGCGGGCGGCCGAACAAGCTGGCTGCGGTTTGGTTGATCTGCTGCACCACCAGGCTGCGCGCGTCAAACAGCGCGATCGCCAGCGGCGCCGTTTCGATGACCCGCTGCAGCGAAGCCTGGGCGCGGGCAATGCGCACTTCGGCCTGGCGGCGGCGTTCGATGTCCAGCAGCGCAATCGTCATCTCGCGCCCGCCTGAACCCGGCGCGCCCGGCGCGCCAGTCTGACCGCCCGCGCTGGGCACGGCGTTGCCCACGACCCAGAACTCGCGCCCGTCGCGGGCCTTCAGGCGGCACTCGAAGGTGTCGCTCTGGCCCTCGGCCAGCCCTTGCCGCCGGTCGAGCCGGCGCAGCGGGTGGTCGGGCTCGGGGGTGGCGACGATGCTGATCGGTTCACCCACGAAGTCGGCCAGTTCACCGGCGAACATGCGCCGCGCCGAGCGGTTCATCCATTGAATGCCGCCGTCGTTGACGGTGACGATGCCCACCAGCACCGAGTTCAGCACCGCGCGTGTGCGCTCGGCCTGACCGGCCAGGGTTTCGCGGCTGCGCCGGCGTTCGTCGATGTCGATGAAGCTGCAGATGACCGCCGCCTCGGGCTCGTTCTGGTCCACCGGGCGCACCGCCACCTGCACCCAGATCAGGCTGCCATCGCGGCGGCGCAGCCGGCGTTCACCGCTGTAGCGGCCCTGCTCGCGCAGCGCCTGCGCGATGCTCGCTTCGAAAACCACGCATTCACGCGCACTTTCGTACAGCTCGGCGGCGTCCAGGGTGCCGAGCTCGGGGCTGGCCCAGCCGGTCAGCGTGGCCATGGCCTGGTTGGCGCGTTCGATGCGCGCACCGCGCTGGTAGACGATGCCCACCTCGGACAGGCTGAACATCAGCTCGCGGTCGCGCAGCAGGCGCTCGAGCTCGGCCTGCTGGTGCTTCAGCCGCGTGATGTCGGTGAGCACGGCCACGGCCTCGGCCTGCTCGCCCTCGGCCTTGCGCACCGACAGGGAATACCAGTGCGGCGGCGCGTCGCCCATGGCCAGCGGCAGTTCGGCCTCGAAGGGCTGGCCCTCGGCCAGGCGCTCGAGCGCGGTCACCGCGGCCCCGGCCCCCTGCAATGCACCCATGCTGCGGGCGAAGATTTCCTCCAGCGTGGCACCCGCCGCCGCGCCGGCCTGGAAGCCCAGCATGCGCTCGAAGCGGCGGTTGCAACGCACCAGCACCGGCCCGCGCAGATAGGCAATGCCGGCGGTGGAACTGTCCAGGATGGTCGTCAGTTCGCGCAGCAATTCTTCGTTGCGGCGCTGCGCCCGCTCCTGGTCGGTCACGTCCAGCGTCACCACCGAGGTCGTGATGCGCCCGCCCGCCAGCGCGCCAGGCTCCACCCGCGTGAGCAACCAGCGCTGACCCAGTTCGGGGTGGCGCACGGCGTAGCGCACCTCGGTGCGTTCGCCACTGCGCAGCGCGCGCTGCAGGCGTTCGTACTCGGGCAGCGAGGCCGGCTCGACCAGTTCGCGGTGGATGCCCATCAGCGCGCTGGAACTGGTGCCTGGCGCCAGCTTGCCTGGGTTGCCTGGGGTGCCGAGCGCGGCGCGGTCGCCGCCGGCCCGTGCCGGCTCGGGTGCCAGCCAGCCCCGCGCCGGGTCGTAGGTCGCCACGCCGATGCTGGCGGTGTCCATCAGCATGCCCATTTCCAGCTGGGCCAGGTCGCGCGCGTCTTCGGCGCTGCGGTCCTGCAGCACCGCCATCACACGGCGGCCGCCGGTGTCGGTGGCCTGGCACACCAGCCGCGCGCTCAAGCGGCGGCGGCGACCGTCGTGCAGCGCCACCAGGCCATGTGTTTCCAGCGCCGGGGCCCCGGCCACCAGCGCCGGCGCCAATGCGCCCCCCTGCCAGCCCAGCAGCGCCTGCAGCGCGGCTTCGGCCTGCGCCAGCTCATCGGGCACGTGGTCGATAAGGGCTTCCAGCGCTGCATTGCAGCGCACGATCAGCCCGCTTTCGTCATAGACCAGCATGCCGGTGCCGCTGAGCTCGAACCACTGCGCCAGTTCGTCCTGCGCGCGGCGCGCCTGTTCGCGCGCAGCCACTTCGGCCGTGACCTCGTGCCACAGCGTCAACCAGTAGACACCCCCGCGGCCATCGGTGATGCGGCTGGTGGCGCAGCTGCACCAGCGTTCACGGCCCTGCCCATCCAGCAAGCGGCGCTGCAACGTCGGCATGGCCAGGCCGCCCGCCGCACTGCCGCTGTGTTGCTGACGCTCTTCCAGGCTGGCCTCTTGCTGCTCGAAGGCCTCCAGCAGCACCGGGTCGCTGCCCAGCAGCGCCGCCCGCGTGCGCCCCACCAGCACGGCAAAGGGCTGGTTGAGGTCGACGAGGCGGAAATCGGCGCCTTGCAACGTGGCCGCCACCGGCAGTACGGTCAACGACGGCAACTGCGTCAAGCCACGGCTGGGCAACGCGGGCGTACCGCGCGCGCCGGGGTGGGTGGGCCTAACCGTCAAGCTGCCGCGCCGCGCGCAGCGCCACCAGCACCGCGCGATTGACGGTGGCGGGGCCGAGCATCAAGGCCTCTGCACGCTCGCGCATGTCGTACATCGACTCCTGCTCCATCGCGCGCACCAGTTCCAGGTAGGGCTGGTAAGGCCCGCCTTCGCCGCGCAAGGCCTGCGCCACACGCTCGGGCACCGGCACGTTGGGCAGCAATTCCGAGAACGGCTGCTGCAGCAGGCGGTCGAGCAGCGAGAAGACGCCGCAGATGAACATCTCGCCACGCATCTCGGCGTCGCCCTGTTCGCGGCCCAGCTCTTCCATCAGCAGGCCGCGGCGCACCGCCGCATACATCACGGGCGTGGCGTTCACGCCCTTGGCCGACGATGCCAGCAACAGCGCCAGCCAGCGCTTCAGGCGCTGGTAACCCAACATCATCAGCGCATGGCCGAATGAATTGATCTC
>JBBSCV010000010.1:0-24389 GCA_038249925.1 Burkholderiales bacterium | reverse complement strand
GTTGAAGGCGCCCTGTGCGTGAAGGTAGTTGGCGCTGCCGCCAGCGGGCACGTCGATCTCGGCCGCTGCGACCAGCGTGCCGATGGAGTTCTGGTTGAAGGTGCGCCAACGGGCTGGGCCCGGCGAAGTGTTTTGCAGAGTGGCCATGGTGTCGTCTCCTGGTTGGGTTGACGATGGCCAATGTGATGAAGCAGGCGTCACGCAAGCGTCACGTGGTGGCGCTGTCGACCCCGCATTTCTAGGGGGTACGCGCCGGCGCGTTGCGGAAAGGGCCGTCGCGTCTCTACAGCGCCGACCTTCCGCTGTCCATATCGCTTTGATAGTTGCTGCGAACTCGGGGCGGGACGCATCGATGGGCAAACGACTTGTCAGCGCCGATCGGCAAAGGTCGGTTTCAAGCCGAGCTGTTGCACGCTGGCGGCCTGGGGCCGTACTTGTGGGCACATCGGTCGGCAGCAAGGCGCCCGTTGTGTAATGCAGCCTGCCCACTGCACCGCTGCTCGCTGTCGAAGACCAGCGTGTGGCCTACCCGCAACGCGACGGTGGCCTGCAAGAAGTGGTGCGCGGCGTCAGCTTCACGCTCGGCGCGAGCGGCTGGGGATCGTGGGTGAATCAGGCAGTGGAAAGAGCCAGACCGGCCGCGCCATCATGGGCTTGACAGCGCCCGGTGCCGTGGTCAGCGCGAAGACGCTGCGCTTCGACGGCGAGAGTGGCTTGGGCATCGACCTGTTGACATGCCCGCCCCAGCAGCGCCGCGCGCTGCGCGGTGGCCGCACGGCGATGGTGATGCAAGACCCCAAGGTCCCGCTCAGCCCCGTGATGCGCATCGGTGCGCAGATCGAAGAAACGCTGCGCACGCATCTGCCGGTGTCGTCGAGTGTTCGGCGCGCGCGCATGCTGCAGGCGCTGGCCGATGTCGGCATCGAAGACCCCGCGCGCGTGGCCCGCCTCTACCCGCACGAGGTCTCGGGCGGCATGGGCCAGCGCGCCATGATCGCGATGATGCTGGTGGCCGGCCTGGAACTGCTGATTGCCGACGAGCCGCCTCGGCGCTGGACGTCACGGTGCAGCTGCAGATGCTGGGCATTCTCGACAAGCTCGAGCGCGAAGGGTCTGGCGGCCAGCACGACGGCCAGCACGACGGCAAGCGGGAAGGCAAGCGGGAAGGCAACGGCATGGGCCTCATCTTCATCTCGCACGACCTGCGCCTGGTCAGCAGCTTCTGCGACCGCGTGCTGGTGATGTATGCCGGCCGTGTGGTGGAAGAAATCGCTGCCCGGGAATTGCAGCACGCCCGTCACCCGTACACGCAAGGCCTGCTGAACTGCCTGCCGCAGGTGGCTGCGCCAGTGCACCCGCTGCCGGTGCTTCAGCGTGACGAGGCCTGGGCGCGATGATCGGCTTGCGTGTGGACGGCCTGCGCGTGGTCTATGACGGTTTTGCCGCTGTGGACGGCGTCAGCTTCGAGGTGGCGCCGGGCGAGAGCTTCGGCATCGTCGGTGAATCGGGCAGCGGCAAGAGCACGGTGCTGCGCGCGCTGTGCGGTCTGGCCCCGATCGCCGGCGGCCGCATCGCCTTCACGGGCACGGGCACCGATGACGGTGCCCCGGCAGCGCCGGGCAGCAAGGCCTGGCGCCGCCAGATGCAGATGGTGTTTCAAGACCCCTACGGCAGCCTGCACCCGCGGCAAACCGTCGACCGCCTGCTGGCCGGGCCGCTGGCCATCCACGGCATGGGTGACGCCGAGGCGCGCATCGAGCGTGCGCTCGACGAAGTCGGCCTGGGCCGCGGCTTCCGCTTCTACTACCCGCACCAGCTCTCAGGCGGCCAGCGCCAGCGCGTGGCCATCGCGCGTGCGCTGATCCTGGAGCCGGCCGTGCTGCTGCTGGACGAACCCACCTCGGCGCTGGACGCCAGCGTGCAGGCCGAGGTGCTGAACCTGCTGGAAGCCCTGCGCGCACAACGTGGCCTGAGCTTCGTGATGGTCAGCCACGACCTGGCCGTGGTGACGCACCTGTGCCAGCGCCTGATGGTGATGCGCCGCGGGCAGGCGGTGGAAATGCTGGCGTCCGAAGACCTGGCCGCACAGCGTGTGCAGGCCGACTACACGCAGCAGCTGATGCAGGCGGCTGCCGGCGTGCGCGTGGGGGTGTGATCGTTGTCACGGTTGTGACGCCTGCCGGCGCGGCCGTGCCCGTCGCTGGTTTCTACGCCGTGGCTGCGCACGCTTCGGCGCGCTGACGAGCAGGCGCAGCGGCCGGCGTCACAAGCGTCAGGGACGTCAACGGCAGCCGTGAGGCTCGGTGCCCTTCACCCAGCAACTGCGCGAGCGCATCGCCAGACAGCACCTCGCATTCGAGCAGGCGTGCTGCCATCGCGTCGAGCCGCGAACGCTGGGCGGTGAGCACTTCGCGGCAGCTCACCTGACTCGTTTCGAGCAGCGTGCGCGCCTCGGTCAACACGGCGCGCTGAATGTCGGGCCCCAGCAGTTCCTTCGGCACGCCCGCCACGCTCAAGAGGCCGAAGACATCCGAAAAACCCAGCGATCCGACCATCTTGATGGCCAGTTCCGAGGCTTGCTTGAGGTCCTCTGAGGCGCCGGTCGAAACGCCGCCCAAGACCAGCAGTTCGGCCTCGCGCCCGGCCAGCGTCATCGCCAGGCGGCTGGTCAGTTCGGCCTGCTCGTAGAGCGGGTCTTCGTGCGCGCGTGTGATGTAGGTGACGCCCAGCGCCTGGCCCCGAGGCTCGATGGTCACACGTTCGACGCGCCCGGCGCCGAGCCAATGACCCACCAGCGCATGGCCCGCCTCGTGGTAGGCCAGCCGCGTGCGCAGTTCGGGCGTGAACAGATCCTTGGTCGGCGAAACCTCGCCGCCGAGCTGGTGCGTCTCGACCGCGCGCAGCAAGTCGTCGCCCGTGACCTGGGCGGCCGCGTTTTCGGCAGCCTTGGTGGTCGCCTTGTTGACGATGTTGGCGATGGCCGCGGGTGAAGCCCCCGCCGTCATTCGCGCCAGCGCGGCGGTGTCGGCCGAGCCGTCGTGCTGCACCCGGCCCAGGCACAGTTCGAAGAGGCTCTGGCGGTCGGGCAGGGTCGGCAGTTCCAGTCGTACCAGCATGTCGAAGCGGCCCGGGCGCAGCATGGCGTCGTCGATGCTGCTTTCGTGGTTGGTGGCCGCCACCACGACCACGTTGTCGAGCGCGCCGAAGCCGTCCATTTCGACGAGCACGCGGTTGATGATGCGGTTCAGTTCCGATTCGGCACCGCCATCGCCGCCACGCGTGCGCTTGCCGATGCCGTCGATCTCGTCGATGAAGAGCACGCAGGGTGCGTGCCGGCGCGCCAGCTTGAACAGCGCCTTGACCTTGTTGACGCCGGCGCCATAGAACGTGGCGGTGAAGTACGACCCGTCGACGGCGATGAAGTTGGCCTTGCTCTCGCCGGCCAGCGCCTTCGCCAGCAAGGTCTTGCCGACCCCGGGCGGGCCGACCAGCAGCACGCCGCGCGGCGCCACGGCACCCAGCTTGGCGAAGCGGCCGGGGTCGTGGATGAAGGCCTTCACCCGCTGCAGTGCCGCTTTCGCCTCGGCATTGCCGACGACGTCGGCAAAGCGTGTTTCGGGGCGCACCGACAGGCGGTCCGTCACCGCACCCATGCCTGTCTGCATGCGGGTGGCCAGGAGCACGACGCCGAGCATGGCGGCAATCAGCAGCAAGGGTGCGCCCAGGCTCTGGATCGCCTCTGACCAACGGCGGCTGGCGGGCCGTGGGTCGACATCGACCGTGACGAGTGCGAAGCCGGCCTCGGCGCTTTTGTCGCCGATGTGGTCGAGGTCGGTACCGGCGCAGCCAGCGGCCGTGCACCCTGGAACCAGGGTGCTGCGGCGTTCGCCGTTCTTCAGGGTGTAGAGCACCAGGCCCGGGTGGGCGGTGGCCAGGCCCACGGCGGCCACGCTTCCTGTGGTCAGTGCCTGCCGAAAGTCAGAGGCGTTATGCCGCTGCGCAAGCCAGGCGTCGGAGTCTTTCTCGAACTGCAGGGTTTCCGCACCCTTGCGCGCGTTGGTCTGCCGTTCGGCCACGACTTCCAGCATCACCAGGCCCGCCAGCACCGTGGCCAGCAGCAGCAGGCCCAGCGCCGCGCGCGGGTTGGCGCGCAACTGTTTGACGGTCTTCTTCCATGCGTTCATGCGGGTTCCGGACATTCCACGTGCAGCACTGCGGGCGTCGCGCCGGAAGATTTCTGCTGTCGAAGGCATCGGCGGACAACAAGAGATGAAGCTTAGGGTGCGCCGCATCCAGCCGATCCGCAGAGAAGCGGGCGCGCACCGCGGCTGTTCTCAGCTTGTGTTCTGTGCCAGGCCGCGCTTCCCGCCGGCGGCTGTCGGCGGGTCGGGCCCGGGTCTGGCCTTGGCTTCGCTGGCGTTGGTGCCTTAAATCAGCGCCGCGATCGCCTGCCCCATCTGCTGAGTGCTGGCGCTGCCGCCGAGGTCGCGCGTGACGTGGGCGCGCGGGCCGGCCAGCACGGCTTCGATGGCCTTCAGAACGGCGTCGTGCGCGGCCTCTTCGCCCAGGAACTGCAGCATCAGCGCCGCGCTCCAGATCATCGCAGCCGGGTTGGCGATGTTCTGGCCGTAGATGTCGGGCGCGCTGCCGTGCACGGGCTCGAACAAGCTCGGGAACCTGCGCTCGGGGTTCAGGTTGGCCGAAGGCGCCAGGCCGATGGTGCCGGTGGTGGCCGGGCCCAGGTCGCTCAGGATGTCGCCGAAGAGGTTGCTGGCCACCACCACGTCGAAGCGCTGCGGCTGCAGCACGAAGCGCGCGCTCAGGATGTCGATGTGCTGCTTGTCCACCACCACTTCCGGAAAGTGCGCGTGCATGGCATCGGCGCGGCCGTTCCACCAGGGCATGCTGATGGCGATGCCGTTGCTCTTGGTGGCCACCGTCAGGTGCTTGCGCGCGCGGCTGCGGGCCAACTCGAAGGCGTACTTCAGCACGCGGTCGGTGCCGAAGCGGCTGAACACGCTTTCCTGGATGACGACCTCGCGCTCGGTGCCTTCGAACATGATGCCGCCGAGCTTGGTGTACTCGCCCTCGGTGTTCTCGCGCACGATGAAATAGTCGATGTCGCCGGGTCGGCGTGCCTGGCCTTGCGCATCCACCAGCGGGCAGGGCACCCCTTCGAACAGTCGCACCGGGCGCAGGTTGATGTACTGGTCGAATTCGCGGCGGAACTTCAGCAGGCTGCCCCACAGCGAAACGTTGTCGGGCACGGTGGCGGGCCAGCCCACGGCGCCGAAGAGCAGCGCGTCATGGCCCTGCAGTTGCGCCTTCCAGTCGGCCGGCATCATGTCGCCATGGGCTGCGAAGTATTCGCAGCTGGCCCATTCGACGGGCATCAGTTCAAGCTGGAAGCCGAAGCGGCGGCTCACTGCATCCAGTACGCGCAGGGCCTCGGGCATCACCTCCTTGCCGATGCCGTCGCCCGGGATGACGGCGATGCGGTGGGTCTTGGCGTTCATGGTGGGCGCAGGCGTGGGTGTCGGTGCAGGGGCCCGCATGGTAGCGGGGCCGGCGGGGCCGGCGTGCGATAGTGCGCCCCGCCATGCGCGCCTACGAACCCGAACCCTATCGCCCCATCAACCGCCGCCGGCGTGTCTTGATCGCCGTGCTGGCCTTGGCCACGGCCGCTTTCGTGGTCTGGGCGATCACGCGAGATTTGCGTCCCGCGCGCAAGGCGGCCGTGCCCCCTGCCGACGTGGCGGCCTGCACCCAGGGCCAGACAGCGGGCTGTGTGGGCAGCATGACGAGTGTCATTGCCGCCCCGGCTTCCGCCGCCCCGGCCGCATCACGCTAGGCTTGTTTCAGGCGCCGTGGTCCGTCGGCTGCGGCCGCCGCACCACCGTCACCGGCACCGGGCTGTGTGCCAATAGCGCCAGCGCCACGCTGCCCAGCGGCTCCGATGTTTCGCCCGCGCCGTGGGCCCCCATCACGACCGCATGGCAGTTGTAGTTTTCGATCAATTCCACCAGCACGTTGCCGGGGTCGCCACCAGCCACTTCGCTTTCGAACGACAGCCCGGCCGCGTTGAGCATGGCCTCGGCCGTGCGCAGCAGGTCGACGCCTGCGTCGGTGCGCACCTGGTCCAGCACCTCCGGGTCGTGCGCCACCACCACTTCGTAAAGCGAGGGCGGTTCCTGCACGTTGACCAACACGAAGCTGGCCTTGAGCCCGCCGCGAAACAACTGCACCGCGTGGTGCACCGCGGCCAGGGCCGCCAAGGAGCCGTCGACAGGCAGAAAGATCTTCATGTCGGGATGCGGCGTCACGGCTGGCGTGGCCATCAGGTCTTCGTCGCGGACATGCCCAGGCGCTCGATGGTGGCCTTCTCGGCCTGAAAGGTGGCGCGTGCCCACTGGGTGTATTGCTCGGTGCCCATGTAGTTCACGGTCTGGTCGAACTTCTCGAACATGGCCAGCACGGCGGGGTCTTCCAGGGTCTTGCGGAAGGCGTCGTGCAGTTGGCGCGTGATGGCCGGGTCCATGCCCTTGGGGCCGCAGACGCCGAAGGGCGAGTCGCTCACCGTCTTGTAGCCCAGCTCATCCAGCGTGGGCACGTCGGGCCAGCGCTTGGTGCGCTTGCTGCCGTAAGTGGCAATGAGCCGCAGCTTGCCGCTGGCCACGTGGGGCGCCCAGCCGGTGGCGTCGCTCGCGGCCATGGTGTGGCCGCCCAAAATGGCCTGCATGTTGTCGGCGTTGCCCTTGAAGGGGATGTGGTTCAGCTGAATGCCGGCGCGCTGCGCGAACTCTTCCACCGCCAGGTGCGGGCTGGTGCCGGTGCCGGTGCTGCCGTAGTTGAACTTGCCCGGGTTGGCCTTGGCGTAGGCCACGAGATCGGCAATGCTCTTGATGGGGCCGTCAGCGGGCACCACCAGGCCGAAGGTGTAGCCCGTGAGGCAGGCGATCCAGGTGAAGTCGTTCAGGGTGTCGAAGCTGGTCTTCTGCATGTGCGGAATGCGAAAGACACCGTGCGGCAGCTGGCTCAGCGTGTAGCCGTCCGGCTTGGCGCTGACCAGTTCGTTGGCGCCCAGCATGCCGCCGGCGCCGGGCTTGTTCTCGACGATGACTTGTTGGCCCAGCGTCTTGCCGGCGCTTTCGGCAATGGCGCGCATGACGGCATCGGTGCTGCCGCCTGCAGGCCAGGGGCAGATGTAGCGGACAGGCCGCGCCGGGAAGGCTTGCGCCAGGCCCAGCGAGGGCAGTGCCAGCGTGGCGGCGCCAGCGGCGGCGGTGCCCAGAATGTGTCGGCGGCTGGTCATGGGTCTTGTCTCCTGGGTGTCGTTGTCTTGCGGATTGCGAATTTCACTACCGCGCTCTGATGTCTGCTGCCTGCATCCTGGCAAGTTGTCACCCTTGCGGCTTGGCTGCCCGGCAGGATAGGGCAGGACGGCCGCGCGGCGACTGCGAACAAGCCCGGGGGTGTTTGCCCGCGGCGTGTCGCGCTCGCGACAAGCCGGCGGCGCTGGGCGTCACCGAGCAGGGCGCGACTTTTCATGCCTGCAGGTAAGCCGCGGCCAGCGTGTTCAGGTGCGCGCGCGATTCGGCGTCCAGGTGAGGCAGCAGCAGCGCCAATGCGTGATAACCGCCGCGACCCATGGAGGCGGCGGCGCTTTCGGGTTCCAGCGCCTTGCGCGGTTCACGCACGTACTCGTAGCTGAGCCAGTAGGTCACCAGCACCACCATGCTGGTGGCCAGCGGCGCTGCCTCGGCGCTGCTCAGGCGCACGGCGCCGCTGCGCGACAGGCCGTCCAGCAGTGCGTGCATGGCTTTGGCCTTGTTCTTCAGCACGAACTGGAAGTGCGTCTCGAGCCGGCGGTTCTTGCTGAGCAGGTCGTTCAGGTCGCGGTAGAGGAAGCGGTAACCCCAGACCAGCTCGAAGAGCATGTGGAAGAAGAGCCAGGCGTCCTCGACGTTTTCCACGCCATCGGCGGCCTGCAGAATCTCTGTGAGCGCCCGTTCGTAGCGGTCGAAAAGCGCGTTGATCAGCTCGTCCTTGGCCGGATAGTGGTAGTACAGGTTGCCCGGGCTGATGGACAGTTCGGCGCTGATCAGCGTAGTGCTGACATTCGGTTCGCCAAAGCGATTGAACAGCGCAAGCGTCACCTCGAGGATGCGCTCTGCGGTGCGGCGGGGCTTCTTGGGCGGGGGCATGCGGACATTCTGGCCGCAGCACGGAAAGCTGTGCCTGCCTACAATCCCGCGCCTTCTTCAGGCTCTTTGCCTTCCTGGTTCCCGATGCCCGCCGTTGCCTTCCAGAACATCAACAAGACCTACACGGGCCCGCGCGGCAGTTTCCATGCCTTGAAGGACGTCAGCTTCGACATCGCGCAGGGCGAGTTTTTCGGCCTGCTCGGCCCCAACGGCGCCGGCAAGACCACGCTGATCAGCGTGCTGGCCGGCCTGGCGCGTGCCAGCGGTGGCCGGGTGAAGGTGATGGGCCACGACGTGGTGGACGACTACGCCGCTGCGCGCAAATGTCTGGGCATCGTGCCGCAGGAACTCGTCTTCGACCCCTTCTTCAGCGTGCGCCAGACCCTGCGCATCCAGGGCAGCTACTTCGGCGTGAAGAACAACGACGCCTGGATCGACGAACTGCTGGCCTCGCTGGGCCTGGCCGACAAGGCCAATGCCAACATGCGTCAGCTCTCTGGCGGCATGAAGCGCCGAGTGCTGGTGGCCCAGGCCCTGGTGCACAAGCCCCCGGTCATCGTGCTGGACGAGCCCACCGCCGGCGTCGACGTTGAGTTGCGCCAGACGCTGTGGCAATTCATCAGCCGGCTGAACCGGCAAGGCCACACCGTGCTGCTGACCACGCATTACCTGGAAGAGGCCGAGGCCCTGTGCGGCCGCATCGGCATGCTGAAGCAGGGCCAACTGGTGGCGCTGGACACCACTTCGGCGTTGCTGGCCGGCCGTGCCAGCACCATGCTGCGCTTCAAGACCGACAGCGCCCTGCCACCGGCCATGGCTGCGGTGGCCCGCGTGACCGGCCGTATCGTGCAGGCCAAGGCGCATGACGCCGCCGAAGTGGAAAGCCTGCTGGCCCTGCTGCGCGCAGAAGGCGTGAAGGTGGAAGACCTGGAGATCGGCCGCGCCGACCTCGAAGACGTGTTCCTCGAAATCATGCAGGACAGCGGGAGCACCGCATGAGCTTCGAAGGCGCATGGCCGCTGTTCAGCAAGGAAGTGCTGCGTTTCTGGAAGGTGGGCTTCCAGACCGTGGCTGCGCCGGTGCTGACGGCGGTGCTCTATCTGCTGATCTTCGGCCACGTTCTCAGCGACCGCGTGGAGGCCTTTCCCGGCGTGGGCTACACCAGCTTCCTGGTGCCCGGCCTCGTGATGATGAGCGTGCTGCAGAACGCGTTTGCCAACAGCAGCAGTTCTTTGGTGCAGAGCAAGATCACGGGCAACCTCGTCTTCCTGCTCGTCACGCCGCTCAGCCACTGGGCCTGGTTCGTGGCCTATGTGGGTGCTTCGATGGTGCGCGGGCTGGTGGTGGGCGCGGGCGTGATGCTGGTGACGGTGTGGTTCGCGCCGCTGCGTTGGGTGGAGCCGTGGTGGATCCTGATCTTCGGCGCCCTGGGGGCGGGGCTGCTGGGCTCGCTCGGCCTGATCGCCGGCCTGTGGGCCGAGAAGTTCGACCAGATGGCGGCCTTCCAGAACTTCGTCATCATGCCCATGACATTCCTGTCGGGCGTGTTCTATTCGGTGCACTCGCTGCCCGCGGTGTGGCAGTCGGTGAGCCACCTCAACCCGTTCTTCTACATGATCGACGGCTTCCGACGCGGTTTCTTCGGCGTCAGCGATGTCTCGCCCTGGTTGAGTCTGGCGGTGGTGGGTTTGAGCTTCGTGATGGTCGCTGGCATCGCGCTGCGCCTGCTGGCCACGGGCTACAAGATCAGAAGCTGAGAGAATCACGACATGGCTGACCCAACCCCCCAGGACGTGCGCGAATTCATCGCCGCCGGCCTTTCCTGCACGCACCTGGAAGTGGAAGGCGACGGCCGCCACTTCTTCGCCACCATCGTCTCTGCCGACTTCGAAGGCCTGAGCCGCGTGCGGCGCCACCAGCGTGTCTACACGGCCCTGGGCGATAGAATGCGCGAGCAGATTCATGCCCTTTCGATGAAGACGCTGACCCCCACCGAACATGCAGCTGCACCCTCCGGTGCGGCTCAGAACCACCACTGACCACCCCCTTGCGGTGCGCCGCAGGGGGCTGCCCTGCGCCACCTGCGGTTGATGGGGGCAAAGGCAGCGGGCCCGGCGGCGTTTCGACGGACACCCATACCGATGATCACGCTTGCCTTGTCCAAGGGCCGCATCTTCGACGACAGCCTGCCGCTGCTGCGCGCCGCCGGCATCGAGGTGCTTGAGGACCCCGAAAAAAGCCGCAAGCTCATCATCGGCACCAGCCGCCCCGATGTGCGCGTGGTGCTGGTGCGCGCTTCCGACGTGCCCACTTATGTTCAGCACGGTGGCGCCGATCTCGGTGTGGCGGGCCTCGACATCCTGCTTGAAGGCGCTGGCGATCTGGGCGGCAGTGCAGGCCTTTATCGCGTGCTCGACCTGGGCATCGCACGCTGCCGTCTCAGCGTGGCCGTGTGCGACGGCTACGACTATGCGGCCACCGTGAAGCAGGGCTCGCGCCTCAAAGTGGCCACCAAGTACACCCACCTGGCGCGGCAGTTTTTCGCCAGCAAGGGCGTGCACGTCGATCTGGTGAAGCTCTATGGCTCGATGGAACTGGCGCCGCTCACGGGCCTTGCCGATGCCATCGTCGACCTCGTCTCCACCGGCACCACGCTCAAGGCCAACCACCTGGTGGAAGTCGAGAAGATCATGGACATCTCGGCGCGGCTGGTGGTGAACCCGGCTTCGTTGAAGTTGAAGCGTGAGCCGCTGCGCGCTTTGATCGAAGCCTTCGAGACCGCCGTGGGTGCACCCGCATGAGTGACGTGAACATTCTCCGCCTCAGCACCGCCG
This sequence comes from Burkholderiales bacterium, assembly GCA_038249925.1. GTDB lineage: Bacteria > Pseudomonadota > Gammaproteobacteria > Burkholderiales > Burkholderiaceae_C > Rubrivivax. The sequence continues at coordinate 13,351 of JBBSCV010000010.1, read as the reverse complement.
ACGCCGACTTCGACGCGCAGTTCACTGCGCTGCAGCACTGGTCGGCGGAAACAGATGCCGCCATCGAGAATCGCGTGGCGGAAATCATTGCCGACGTGCGTGCCCGCGGCGACGCGGCAGTGCTCGAACTCACCGCACGTTTCGACGGCGTGCAGGCCGGCCACATGGCCGAACTGGAAGTCAGCCGCGAAGAATTGGAGGCCGCATTCGAGGCCATCACGCCCGCGCAGCGCAGCGCGTTGCAGGCTGCAGCAGAGCGGGTGCGCGACTACCACCAGCGCCAGCTCGAAGCCAGCAGCCGCAGCTGGCAGTACCGCGGCCGCGACGGCACGCTGCTGGGGCAGAAGGTGACGCCGCTGGACCGCGTGGGCATCTACGTGCCCGGCGGCAAGGCCGCCTACCCGAGCAGCGTGCTGATGAATGCCATTCCCGCGCAGGTGGCGGGTGTGGGCGAAATCATCATGGTGGTGCCGACGCCGGCCCGCAGTGACGGCTCGTCCCAGGCCTTGAGGGGTGAGAAGAACGCGCTGGTGCTGGCCGCAGCCTTCGTGGCCGGCGTGCACCGCGTCTTCACCATTGGCGGCGCGCAAGCCGTCGCCGCCTTGGCCTACGGCACGGCCACGGTGCCGCGCGTCGACAAGATCACCGGCCCGGGCAATGCCTATGTCGCCAGCGCCAAGCGCCGTGTCTTCGGGCAGGTGGGCATCGACATGATCGCCGGGCCCAGCGAAATTCTGGTGCTGGCTGACGGCAGCACGCCGGCCGACTGGGTGGCCATGGATCTTTTCAGCCAGGCCGAACATGACGAACTGGCACAAAGCATCCTGCTGTGCCCGAGCGCCGATTACATCGCGCAGGTTCAGGCCGCCATCGACCGCCTGCTGCCCGAGATGCCGCGAGAGGGCGTCATCCGCGCCAGCCTGGAAGGCCGCGGTGCGCTCATCCTCACGCGCAGCATGGAAGAGGCCTGCGAGATCAGCAACCGCATCGCGCCCGAGCACCTGGAGGTCAGCACCGCCGAGCCCGGCCGCTGGGAAAAGCTGCTGAAGCACGCCGGCGCCATCTTCCTGGGCGCCTACACCAGCGAGAGCCTGGGCGACTACTGCGCCGGCCCGAATCACGTGCTGCCCACCAGCGGCACGGCGCGCTTCTCATCGCCGCTGGGCGTGTACGACTTCGTCAAGCGCAGCAGCCTCATCGAAGTGAGCGAATCCGGGGCCCAGGTGCTGGGGCCCATCGCCGCTGAACTGGCTTATGGCGAAGGCCTGCAGGCCCACGCCCGGGCTGCAGAGATGCGTTTGAGCGGCCAGGCTGCGCCCGCGCCTGCCCGTGCGCCTGCCCCAGCGCCGTCTTTCAGCGTGCGGCCCGTGGATGCGGGCAACCTGGAAGCGGTGATGAAGCTGCAGGTGGCGGCGGGCCAGCGCCGCATGGTGTCGAACGTCGAACGATCGCTCGCCCAGGTCGCCTATGAACCCGCCGGCCGTGCCGTCGCCATGTTCAGCGGCGATGAGGCGGTGGGCATGATGTTGCTGTACGACGCGCGCCTGGACAAAAACAAGCCGGCCGAACAACTGTATGTGTGGCGCATCTTCATCGACGCGCAGCATCAGGGCCTCGGCTACGGGCGACAGTCGATGTTGTGGGTGCTGGAAGAAGCACGGCGCATGGGCATGAAAACCGTGGGCCTGTCGCACGTCGAGCTGGAAGGCAACGCCGGGCAGTTCTATCAGAAGCTGGGCTTCCGCTACACCGGCGAGGTGGACGATGGCGAACTGAAGATGGTGCTGGACCTGGAGGGTGCGTGACATGAACAGCGACCGCCTGAAGGCCACGCTGCGCCAGGACGTGCAAAGCATGCACGCCTATGCCATCCAGCCTAGCGCCGGCCTCGTGAAGCTGGACGCGATGGAGAACCCGTTTTCGCTGCCGCCCGAATTGCAACGTGAGCTCGGCGAACGCCTGGGCCGGGCGGCGATCAATCGCTACCCGGCGCAGCGCGTGGCCGACCTGGCGGCCGCCTTGGCCGCGCACGTGCAACTGCCGGCCGGCCAGAAGCTGATGCTGGGCAATGGCTCGGACGAACTCATCGACCTGCTGGCGGTGGCTTGCGATGTGCCCGGCGCCAAGGTGCTGGCGCCGCTGCCAGGTTTCGTGATGTACGAGATGTCGGCCAAGTTGCGCGGCCTGAATTTCGTCGGCGTGCCGCTGACGGCCGACTTCCAGCTCGACGAAGCGGCGATGCTGGCGGCCATCGAAGTGCACCGGCCGGCCATCACCTACATCGCCTACCCGAACAATCCGACGGCGAATCTCTTCGACGACGGCGTCATCGAGAAGATCGTCGAGGCCATCTCGCGCCAGAACGGCCTGGTCGTCTTCGATGAGGCCTACCAGCCTTTCAGTTCACGCACGTGGCTGCCGCGTCTGGCGGACTCCAGAAATGCGCACGACCATGTGCTGGTGCTGCGCACACTGTCGAAGTTCGGCCTGGCTGGTGTGCGCCTGGGTTACCTGTGCGGGCCGGCAGCGTTGATCGATGAGATCGACAAGGTGCGGCCGCCCTACAACGTGAGCGTGCTCAACGCCGAAGCCGGCCTCTTTGCGCTGGAACACGCCGACGAATACGCGCGCCAGGCGGCGCTGCTGATGGCCGAGCGCACACGACTGCTGGCCGCGCTGGCGGCCTTGCCCGGGGTGCAGGTCTTCCCCAGCGAAGCCAACATGGTGCTGGTGCGTGTGCCCGACTCGAAGCTGGCCTTCGAAGGCATGAAACAGCGCGGCGTGCTGGTCAAGCACATCGCCGGGCTGCACCCGCTGCTGAAGAACTGCCTGCGCCTGACGGTGGGCACGCCCGAGGAAAACCAAACGATGATCCGTGCCTTGAAGGAAAGCCTGTGAGCGAGCCCGTCCTCAACACCTTGCACCGCGCGGCCGAAGTGCGACGCGACACCAAGGAAACGCAGATCCGCGTGCGTGTGAATCTCGACGGCACCGGGGCCGCAAAGCTGGCCACCGGCATCGGTTTCTTCGACCACATGCTCGACCAGATCGCGCGCCATGGTCTCATCGATCTGGAGGTCGAAGCCCAGGGCGACCTGCACATCGACGGCCACCACACGGTGGAAGACGTCGGCATCACGCTGGGCATGGCCTTCGCGCAGGCGGTGGGCGACAAGAAGGGCATCACCCGCTACGGCCACAGCTATGTGCCGCTGGACGAAGCGCTGTCGCGTGTGGTGGTCGATTTTTCGGGCCGCCCCGGGCTGCACATGCGGGTGCCCTTCAAGGCCGGCATGGTGGGCGCCTTCGACACGCAGCTCACCTATGAGTTTTTCCAGGGTTTCGTGAACCACGCGCTGGTCACGCTGCACATCGACAACCTGCATGGCGACAACGCGCACCACCAGTGCGAAACCGTGTTCAAGGCCTTTGCGCGAGCGCTGCGCATGGCGCTGACCCCCGACCCGCGTTCGGCCGGCGTCATCCCGTCAACGAAGGGCAGCCTCTGAGATGGCGACCGTAGCCGTCGTCGACTACGGCATGGGCAACCTGCGCTCGGTTTCGCAGGCGGTGATGCACGTGGCAGCTGGCACCGGGCTGGACGTCATCGTCACGCAGCGCCCGGAAGAGGTCTACGCCGCCGATCGTGTGGTGCTGCCCGGCCAGGGCGCGATGCGCGACTGCATGCGGGAGTTGCATGATTCGGGCCTGAAAGATGCGGTGTTCCACGCTGCTGCGAACAAGCCGTTGATGGGGGTGTGCGTGGGCATGCAGATGCTGCTGGACCACAGCGAAGAGCAGGACACGCCCGGGCTGGGTCTCATCCCCGGCCGCGTGCGGCGCTTTCAGTTGGCGGGGCAGCTGCAGCCCGACGGCAGCCGCTACAAGGTGCCGCAGATGGGCTGGAACCGCGTTCGCCAGCAACCGCTTCAGCAGCCGCATGCGCTTTGGCAGGGCGTGCCCGACGAAAGCTGGTTTTATTTCGTGCACAGCTTCTATGCCACGCCAGCGAGCGATTTGCACAGCGTCGGCAGCACCGACTACGGTGCGCGCTTTACCTGCGCCGTCGCGCGGGATAACATTTTCGCCACCCAGTTTCACCCTGAGAAAAGTGCCGCCCAGGGGCTGGCCCTGTACCGCAACTTCCTGCACTGGAAGCCCTGACCGCGCTGATCCGTCACAGCGCCTCCTTCCTCGCTGTCCAACCCCTTTTTCCAAGCCATGCTGCTGATACCGGCCATCGACCTCAAGGACGGCAAGTGCGTCCGCCTGCAACAAGGCGACATGGATGCCGTCACCACCTTCGGCGACGACCCCTCCGCCATGGCCCAACGCTGGCTGGACGCCGGCGCGCGCCGCCTGCATCTCGTTGACCTGAACGGCGCCTTTGCCGGCAAACCGGTGAACGAAGCCGCGGTGAAGGCCATCCTGCGTGTCGTGGGCGACAAGATTCCGGTGCAGTTGGGCGGCGGCCTGCGCGACCTGGACACCATCGAGCGTTACCTCGACGACGGCATCAGCTTTGTCATCATCGGCACCGCCGCCGTCAAGAGCCCGGGCTTCCTGAAAGACGCCTGCAGTGCCTTCGGCGGCCATGTCATCGTGGGCCTGGACGCCAAGGACGGCAAGGTGGCGACAGACGGCTGGAGCAAGCTCACCGGCCATGAGGTGGTGGACCTGGCCCGAAAGTTCGAGAACTACGGCGTCGAAGGTGTCATCTACACCGACATCGGCCGCGACGGCATGCTCACCGGCATCAACATCGAGGCCACGGTGAAGCTGGCGCTCGCGCTCAGCATCCCGGTGTTCGCCTCGGGTGGCCTGTCAGACATCGCCGACATCGAACGCCTGTGTGCGGTGGAGTCCGAAGGGGTCGAAGGGGTGATCTGCGGGCGCAGTATCTATACCGGAGCCCTGGACTTTGCTGCCGCGCAGGCGCGTGCTGACGAACTGGCAAAGACCTGAGAAACAAAAAAAGCCGCCTTTCGGCGGCTTTGGGATGCATCGCGTTCAGCCGCTCAGGCCGCTGCGCGACGCCGCCGCGCGGCCCAGCCCACGGCGCCCAGGCCGGCCAGCATCAGGGCGTAAGTGCCAGGCTCAGGTATCGGCGCCAGAAAACCGCGGATTTCGCCACCGGCATACAAACCCGGCGTGTGGATATTCACGTAGGCACGACCGGCAGAAGCGCCGGCCAGCAGAGAACTGAAGGCCGCTGGCGTCAAAGCGAACACGTTGTTGTAAGTGCCGGTGGCGACGGCGGGCATTGGCGTGAAGTTCAGCGCCACCCCCGCACTGCCCGTGAACGGCGTCGCCGTGCAGCAATGGATGTGCCCGAAAGGCGCGTTGTTGGCCAGGCCCTGGAAACTGAGTTGCACCGTCACCGTGTTGGCCGCATCGTCGAAGCTGACGAGGGCCGCGCCGTTGGCAGTAGAGGTGGGCACCGGCTCACCGGCGTTGGTCAACCCCGTGAAGAAAATCGTGGTCACGGCCGAGGCAGGCAGTGCAGCGCCCAGCAAAACAGCGGCAGCGGCGGAAGCAAGCAGTACACGCATGGGAGGCTCCAAAAGTGCGTTTTCGGGGAAGTTTGTCCCAGGTCTGCTTTTTACCTCCTCCAGCCTCGCCCTGGGGGGATCAGGTTGGCCTGATCCCGCAACTGAGGGGGGCTGCGCGGCCACGATAATCCTGGCGATGCTGGCCAAACGAATCATTCCTTGCCTCGACGTCACCGGTGGTCGAGTCGTCAAAGGCGTCAACTTCCTTGCTCTCAGGGACGCCGGCGACCCGGTCGAAATCGCCGCTCGCTACAACGAGCAAGGCGCAGACGAGTTGACCTTCCTCGATATCACCGCTACCAGCGACGGCCGCGACCTCATCCTGCACATCATCGAGGCCGTCGCGGCGCAAGTCTTCATTCCGCTCACCGTCGGGGGTGGTGTGCGCACCGTGGACGACGTGCGCCGGCTGTTGAACGCGGGCGCCGACAAGGTGAGCTTCAATTCCGCTGCGGTGGCCAACCCCCAGGTCATCCGCGACGCGTCTGAAAAGTACGGCGCGCAGTGCATCGTGGTGGCCATCGACGCCAAGAAGCGCGTCGGCGGCGACCTCGAAGCAAAGGGCCCGGGATGGGACGTCTATTCCCACGGCGGCCGCATGAACACCCACAAGGACGCGGTGGCGTGGGCGCGCCAGATGGCTGAGCACGGTGCAGGCGAAATCCTGCTCACCAGCATGGACCGCGACGGCACCAAGGTGGGCTTCGATCTCGCGCTGACGCGGGCCGTCAGCGATGCCGTGCCGGTGCCAGTCATCGCCTCGGGCGGCGTCGGTGCGCTGGAACACCTCTCCGAGGGCATCCGCATCGGTGGCGCCGACGCCGTGCTGGCCGCCAGCATCTTTCACTACGGCGAATTCACCGTCGGCCAGGCGAAGGCGTTGATGGCGCGTGACGGCATCACGGTGCGCTTGTGATGGCCAAGTCCAAACCCAGCTCCGAGCAAAAGCCCAAACCGCAGGCCCACGGCCGCGACCCCAAGTCCACACGGCCGGTCATCAAGCCCGCCTCCGCGCACCTCGGTGAAGTGCGGCTGATCGGTGGCCTCTTCCGCGGTCGCAAGCTGCCCGTGACCGACCGCCCAGGGCTGCGCCCGACGCCCGACCGCGTGCGCGAAACCCTGTTCAACTGGCTGGGCCAGAGCCTGGAGGGCTGGCGCGTGCTGGATGCCTTTGCCGGCAGCGGCGCTTTGGGCTTCGAGGCGGCCTCGCGCGGCGCAGCCGAAGCCTTGCTGCTGGAGCTTGACACCGCACTGGTGGCAAGCCTGCGCGCCAGCCGCGAGCGGCTGGGCGCAGAAGCGCTGAAGGTCGAGCGCACCGAGGCTTTGCGCTGGATGGCTGGGTGCGCGCCGCAGCGTTTCGAGGCCGTGTTGCTCGACCCGCCCTTCGACGCAGGCCTGGGTTTCGCTGCCGTGGCCGCCGCGGCGCGCCTGGTGGTGCCGGGCGGCTACGTCTACCTGGAAGGGCGGGCGCCGCTGGATGACGCGCCGGCAGGCCTGGTCTTGCACCGCAGTCTGCGCGCTGGCGCCGTGCATGCGCAGTTGTGGCGGGCCCCCGTTTGAGGCCCGTTACACTGAAGTCGCCGCGCCCGGCACCCCCATCCGACATCAGCCCGGAGGCAAGCGCCGTGACCCTGAAAGCCCCGCTCACCGCCATTTACCCGGGCACCTTCGACCCCATGACGCTGGGGCATGAAGACCTGATGCGGCGCGCCTCCAGCCTGTTCGACCGCCTCATCCTGGCCGTCGCGGTGGGGCACCACAAGCGCACCATGTTCACCATTGCCGAACGGCTGGAGATAGCGCAAGAGATTGCTGCGCCCTATGCCAACGTCGAAGTCACGGCTTTCCGTGGCCTGCTGCGCGACTTCGTGGTCGACTCAGGCGGCAAGGTGGTGGTGCGTGGCCTGCGCGCTGTCAGCGACTTCGAATACGAGTTCCAGATGGCCGGCATGAACCGCCAGCTGATGCCCGATGTCGAAACTGTATTCATGACGCCCAGCGACCAGTTCCAGTTCGTCAGCGGCACCTTCGTGCGCGAGATTGCCAGCCTTGGCGGTGATGTCTCCAAGTTCGTGGCACCCTCGGTGCTCAGGCGCTTGAAAGAGCGCGTCACCCAGAGCGAGAACTGAGAACCGACATGGCCTTGTGGATTACCGACGAATGCATCAACTGCGACGTCTGCGAGCCCGAGTGCCCGAACCAGGCCATCTCGATGGGCGCGGAAATCTACGAGATCGACCCTGATCGCTGTACCGAATGCGTGGGCCACTTCGACGAACCGCAGTGTGTTCAGGTGTGCCCGGTGAGTTGCATTCCGGTCAGTCCTTCCCACGTCGAGACACCGGCGCAACTGCTCGCCAAGTACCGTCTGCTGCAGGGTCAGGTTGGCGCTGTGCCCGCGGCGGCTTTGCCTTCGTCGCCAGCGCAGAGCGCTTGAGGCTGGACACCGGCCCCAGAGCCGCCAGACCGTTGCCGCGCTGGGTGGCTTCTTCTCGCAGCCGCTCAAGGCGCAGTTTTTCAGCCAGGCGCTTCTCGCGGTCAGCCAGGGTCTGGGCTGCAGCCACGTCGCCCAGAGGCCTGGTGTCGACCGACGCCACCACTCGGCCCTCGGCGCAGGGCGTGTCCGAGAAGCTGCGGCCATCGGCGCCGCAGCGCCAGATGGCCTGCGCTTGAGCCTGGGCCCACACGGGCAGGGCGGCCACGGCCAGCAGGAAGATGGCGTGTTTCATGGCGTGCCTTCATTCGGGGTTCCTTCGGGCGGCGTGCCTTCAGGCGGGGTGGTGTCGAGTTCGGTCGACGGCTTGCGCGGAGGTTTCGGCCGCGGCGGCTGGGCATGAATGAGCGCAAGCGCCTTGTCCATCTCGCCCGCCAGCAGCAGTTCACTGGCGCCGAGCGATTGCGCGATGGCTTTGTCGATGGCCTCCCGGTGGTCGGCAGAGGGCTTCTTCAGCACGTAATTCACGACCTCGGACTTCACGCCCGGATGACCGATGCCCAGGCGCAAGCGCCAGAAGTCCTGAGTGCCCAGCAGACCGTGGATGTCTTTGAGCCCGTTGTGGCCGCCCGAGCTGCCGCTGAATTTGAGCTTGGCCTGCCCGGGTTGCACGTCCAGTTCGTCGTGCACGACCAGGATCTGCTTCGGCTCGATTTTGAAGAAGCGCGCCAGCGGCGCGACAGAGGCACCCGAGCGATTCATGAAGGTCATGGGCTGCAGGAGCCACACCGGTTCAGCTCCGGGCCGGTTCACACGCGCCACCAAGCCCTGGTAGGCGCGTTCGGGCACCAGCCGTGCGCCGAGCTTCTGTGCCAGCGCATCTATCCACCAGAAACCGGCGTTGTGGCGCGTGGTGTCGTATTCGGGGCCGGGGTTGCCCAAACCTACAAACAGTCGAATCATGTCGCCAGTCTATGGTGAGGCCGCCCAAGAAAAAGCCCCACCGGAGTGGGGCCCGTCGGCGCCGCGCTGGGGGGTGGTTCATCACCCCCAAGCGGGTTACTTGGCGTTTTGCTTCTCGCTCTTCTTCGCCTTGGCGGCCTTGCCTTTTTCGGCCGCCACGACCACGGTCGGAGCAACTTCAGCCTCGACCTTCGGCGTGGTGACGACGACGATCACCGGGTTGCGCGTGCCGCGCTTGACGTTCTTGATGCCGGGGGGCAATTGCAGATCGCTGGCGTGCAGGCTCTGGTTCTTCGTCAGGTTCGAGAGGTCGATGTTCACGAATTCGGGCAGCTGCGAGGCCAGGCACTCGATCTCGAGTTCCAGCGCCACGTGGCTGACCAGGCACTTGTCGGTCTTGACGGCCGGCGAGGTCTCTTCGCCGCTGAAGTGCAGCGGCACCTTCTTGCGCAGCTTGGTGCTCTCGTCGACCCGCTGGAAATCGATGTGCAGCACGATGGGCTTGAAGGCGTGCATCTGGAAGTCGCGCAGCAGCACCTTCTCGACCTTGCCTGCCAGGTCCATCTCGAGGATGGAGCTGTGGAAGGCTTCCTTCTTCAGCGCGAAGAAGAGGGCGTTGTGGTCGAGTTCGATCATGGCAGGCGTGCCGGCACCGTAGACGATGCCGGGCACCTTGGCAGCGTGGCGCAGGCGGCGGCTCGCTCCGGTCCCCTGCAGCGTACGCTCGTAAGCTGTGAATTTCATAAAAGCTCCATGTGGATGAGGCGTCCGCGACCAGGCGCCTCGTGAAGGGCCGGCGCGGCGCGCCAGCCCGGCCTTGACCGATCAGAAGTTGTTGTTCTGCTCGGCAAAGAGTGAAGTGACCGACTCGCCATCGGAAATGCGGCGAATGGTTTCGGCAAAGAGGAAAGCCACCGACAGCTGGCGAATCTTGCTGCAGGCCTTGGCCGCGTCCGACATCGGAATGGTGTTGGTGATGACGACTTCGTCGATCTCCGAACTCGCGATGCGCTCGACCGCCGGGCCTGAAAAAACCGGGTGCGTGCAGTAGGCATAGACACTTTTCGCCCCGCGCGCCTTCAGCACCTCGGCAGCCTTCACCAGAGTGCCGGCGGTGTCGATCATGTCGTCCATGATCACGCAGTTGCGGCCTTCGATTTCGCCGATGACGTGCATGACTTCCGAGACGTTGGCCGTGGGCCGGCGCTTGTCGATGATGGCCAGGTCGCAGCCCAGTTGCTTGGCCAGAGCGCGTGCACGCACCACGCCGCCGACGTCGGGGCTGATGACCACCAAATCCTTGTAGTTCTTGCTCTTCAGATCAGACAACAGCACCGGGCTGGCGTAGATGTTGTCGACCGGGATGTCGAAAAAGCCCTGGATCTGATCAGCGTGCAGGTCCATCGTGAGCACGCGCTCGACGCCCACCGTTTCCAGCAGGTTGGCCACCACCTTGGCACTGATGGGCACGCGCGTGCTGCGCGGCCGGCGGTCTTGGCGGGCGTAGCCGAAGTAGGGAATTACCGCAGTGATGCGGCGCGCGCTGGCACGCTTGAGCGCGTCCACCATGATGAGCAATTCCATCAGGTGTTCGTTCGTGGGGGCGCAGGTAGGCTGCACCACGAAGACATCGCGGGCGCGCACGTTCTGGCGAATTTCGACCGTGACCTCGCCGTCGGAGAACCGGCCCACCGAGGCCTGCCCCACTTCCACGCCCAGATGCTTGGCAATCTCCTGCGCAAGCACCGGGTTGGCGTTGCCGGTGAACAGCACGGTGTTGAACAGCACGGTGGAATCTCCGTCGGGGGGAGGGGGGCGCCAGCGCAGCACCTGCGCTAGGCCTCAAAAGAAGATTTGGCAGGGGAGGAAGGACTCGAACCCTCGCATGTCGGAATCAAAATCCGATGCCTTGACCAACTTGGCGACTCCCCTACACAGGTTGCAGCCCGAAAGCTGCCACCCAAAACTTTCTCAGCTGGCCCACCCCGACAACGGGTGATCGACCAGACTGCGGCACATCCGCCCCACCCACCGAGCCGGCAGCTCTTTCAAGCTTGCTGCTGGGTGTACAAACCCCGGTGAACCAGATAAACCCACTCTTGAAAAGACGGCGCTTCCAGACCCGGTCATGCGACTATTGCCGTACCGAGAGTTGAGCCACGAGGCTGCCTGAGCCACTTCTGGACAGCGATCTTCGGCCGGTGGTTGCAGATCGTTGTGGCCGAAACCATCCATGAATCTCTGCACCCAACCTGCTGGCATCTCGCTGCCGCCTGCCTCTTCAAGTGAGCCCGCGACTATAACAGCTTCGGTATCGCGCCTGAGCAGCGGGTGCTCGAAGATTTCTCTTGTCGGCAGGGCTGCGGCGGGCTTCACCACAGCGTAATCGCACTCCGGCCAGGCCATCGGCCGCAGACGCTCGCCGATGCCTTCGACGAAGGCGTTTTGCCCGCCGATAAAGAAAGGCACGTCGGCTCCCAGCTTCAGGCCGATCTGCGCAAGTCGCGCACGCGGCCAGTTCAGTCCCCACAAGCGGTTCAGCGCAAGCAGCGTGGTGGCAGCGTCTGAACTGCCGCCGCCCATGCCTGCGCCCCAGGGCACGTGCTTGTGGATGTGGATGTCGGCGCCGGCCGTGCTGCCGCTGGCGGCCTGCAGCGCACGCGCGGCTTGCAGGCACAGATCGTCTTCGGGCAGCGCCGGGCCCAGATCGTGGCGTTTCAATTCGCCGTCGTTGCGATGTTCGACATGCAGCACGTCAGCCCAATCGATCATCACGAATGGCGACTGCAGCAAGTGGTAGCCGTCAACGCGGCGCCCCACCACGTGCAAAAACATGTTCAGCTTCGCCGGGGCAGGCAGATCGTAGAGGGCGCGCAGGCTCACGAACTTTCTCTCAGGCGCAGCTTCCGCACGGGTGCGTCAGGCCGGCGGGTCGAGCTTGACGCGCAGCAGCACGGCCGGTGCAGCCGCACGCCGCGCCTCGACAACACCCTCGGCGCGCCGCGTCAGCTGCACTTGCCAGCCCAGCTGTTCGAAGCCTTCCGCGGCCGGCATGTGCACGGCGCCCGGCCAGGGGCGGCCGGCCAGCCAGTCGGGCAGGGCGGCCAGTGGCAGGGCTTCGCCCAGCGCCTCGCGTGCGAGTTCGTCCAGGTTGTCGAAGCTGCGCTCGCCGTCGGCAGTCTCCAGGTGAACCCGGCTCGGCGCCCACCGTGCGTGCGCCAGGCTCGTTCCCAGGGGCGAGACCAGGCGCAGTTCGCCGGTGTCGCCGTTGCCACGAAGCTCGAACGCGGCGCTGAGGTTCTGCGCCACGCGCGCCGGGCTGGCGTCCACGCGCACGCTCATGCGGCCTGTGGTCCAGGGTGTCTCGGCAGCAGCCAGCGCGGGGGGCGGCGGTGTGGTGGCGCAGCCTGTCAGCAGGGCTGTCAGCGCGAGTGCAGCTACTGCCGCTCTAGCCGCTTTGGCCGCCTTCACCGCTGCCAGCAGCGCAGTGCCACCCCGGCTCACAATTCGACGCGCAGCCGGGCGAGCGTCTCAAGCAACACGTCGTTGCTGGCATCGCGGCCCTTGGCCTCGCCCCAGACGCGCCGTGCCTCGTCGCGTTGGCCCAGCGACCACAACACCTCGCCGAGGTGGGCTGCGATTTCGGTGTCGGGTCTCGCGCTGTATGCCTGCCGCAGCAAGCGCAACGCCTCTGCGCCATTGCCCATGCGAAATTCCACCCAACCCAGGCTGTCGGTGATGAAGGGGTCGCCCGGCATCAGTTCCAGCGCGCGCTGCACCAGCTGCTTGGCTTCGGGCAGACGCAGGCGACGATCAGCCAGCGAATAACCCAGCGCGTTGTGCGCGTGGGCGTTGTCGGGCTTGATCTCGATCACGCGGCGCAGCAGGCGCTCCATGTCGTCCATGCGGTCGAGCTTCTCGGCCATCATGGCCTGCTCGTAGAGCAGGTCGGCGTCGTCCGGGAAGCGCTTGGCGGCGCTGCCCAGCACGTCGTAGGCATCGCGCCAGCGCTTGATGTCGCGCATGACGCCGGCCTCGGCCATGAGCTTGGCGCGGGCGTCTTCATCACTCTTCTCTGGCAGCCGGCGTATGAGTTCGCGCGCCTGTGTCAGCCGGCCCTGGCGTGCCAGGATCGACGCGCGTCGTGTCTGTACTTCCAGCGCACGCTGCGTGTCGCCGATCTGGCCGAGATAGCCTTCCGCGGCCTTGAAGTCGCCGCGCTGTTCAGCAGACTGAGCCAACATCAACCACGCCTGCACGAGCCCTTGTTCCGGGCCGGATGGCATGTCGTCGTCGTCGCCAGTGCTGGACAGTGCGGCGTCAGACAGCGAAATGACACCGGCGGCCTGCGCTGCGATCTGCGGCTGCACCAGCTGCACATAGCGCAACAAAGAGGCCTCGC
>JBBSCV010000009.1:0-24641 GCA_038249925.1 Burkholderiales bacterium | reverse complement strand
TGGGCGACCTCGCATCGGCGCGCGGCACGGCCGCAGAGGGCTGGCTGCACGCCCGCGCGCAGGATGCCGAAGCCTGGTGGGCCGACCACCTGGCGCTGCTGGCGGCCCGTGAAGGGCGCCCACGCACCGCAGCGCGGCTGCTTGGGCTTGCAGACGGCGGCTACGAGAGGCTGAAAGACGCGCGGCAGGCGCTGGAAGTGCAGTCCGCATCGGCAGCCGAAGCCGCAGCACGCAAGGCGCTGGGCGACGTCGCATTCGACGCAATGCAGGCAGAAGGCCGCACAGCTGCAGCCGCAGACCGCGTGGTGGCCGACGCGTTGGCGGCAGACGACGGCGCCACGTCGTTCGGCGCCGGCTGAAGGTCAGCGTCGGTGGCGAAGGCGGCGCGGCTGCTGGCTCGCCAAGTGCGAGGCCGGCGCCGCCGCAGCGGCGCGCCGGGTGCGAAGGCCTCGCGCAGCGGTAGTACCTGCGGCTGCTTGCCGCCAAAGGCCTGGTTCAGCCGCCACAGGTTCACGGGCACGAGCAGCAGGTGCAGCATCAGCACCGGCAACAGTTGTGCGAGGGCGCCATAGGCGATGAAGGCGGCGTTCGCGGCCAGCGCCAGCAGGCGCAGCCGGCGCATGTCGCGGCAGATGAAGGTGGCCAGCGTCAGACCGGCCGCGACCCAACCCAGTGACTCGACCGGGAACGCGGCAAAGAACGCTGCCGGCAACGACGGCGTCGACACCAGGGCGGCGCCGGCGCTCACGGCGACACCACCCGGTAGAACACGATCAGCACCACCGCTACTGCGCACATCGCCGCGTTGCACAGGCTCAGCCCGATGACGCGGTTCATCCGCCGGCCGTCTTCTTCGTACAGCCAGACGGCCATGGTGAAGTTCGAGCCGAGCCAGATGCCCCAGGTCCACAGCGAATGCTGACTCGAGTCGCCGCTGGCGTGAATGGCCAGCAACGTCGGCACGTACGACACCAGGCGCAGCGTGCCGAACAGCGTGAAGGCCATGCCCAGCAGCCGGAGGTACGCCCGCGACCGCGCAGATGACCGCTCAGTCGGCGGCGAAGTCGGCGGCGAATCAAAGGCGGCCACGGGCACCGCAGCGTGCGCGGGCGCCAGTCCGTTCATGGCATCACCGCGCACACGGGCGCCAGGCTTTCAGCCGGCAGCGGCGTCGCGAGTGCGGGGTCGGTGCGATTCATTGGGTGTTCCTCGATGGTGCAATTGCCAGACGCAGCCATGCTCCACCGATCGCGCCGCCGCGTCCTTTAAGCGTCTAAATCGTTCTGAGTGGGGCCCGCGTTTGTTAGGGGGTGCCGGACGGCCTCGGGTCAACGGGCCTGCGCCCGGCCTTGAGCTGAGCGTCAGCCGAAAGCGAGCCGGCTCGCCAGGAAACTGACGAATGCACGCACGGCTGCCGTCTGCAGACGCGACGACATCACCGCATGCACTGGCAGCGCCGGCAGGGCCCACTCTGGCAACACGGTCACCAGACGACCCGCCATGACGGCCTCGCGCGCGATGGCTTGCGACAGCACCGCGATGCCCATGCCGCGTTCGGCCAGCACGCAGGCCAGCCCCGGGTTGTTGATGCCGAAGCGCCCGCGCACCTGAACCTCGGTCGAGTCGCCGTCACGCAAGAGGCGCCAGCGCACGCCTTGCGGTGCCTGCGCCAGCGCGATGCAATCGTGCTCTACCAGTTCCGCAGGTTGCTGCGGCCGCCCGTGCCTGTCGAGGTAGCTCGGCGCAGCAAACAGATGCAGTGAAATCGCCCCCAGCCGCCGCACGACAAGCTGGTCTCCGGTCACCGTGCCCAGCCGAATCGCCACGTCGACGTGTTCGCTGACGAGGTCGCTGTGCCGCGGTGACAGGTCGAGCTCGAAGGTGATGCCCGGGTACTGGCGTGCGAACTCGGGAAGCACGGGGCCGATGTGATGCACACCCGTGTCGACCGGCATCGAGATGCGCAAGTGCCCCACCGGACGATCGACCGATTCGCGCAGCGCTTCCTGCGCCAGGCGCGCCTCGTCGACCAGCTGCCCGCAGCGCTCGAAATAACGTCGCCCGGCCTCGGTGAGTTCGACCTTCCGCGTCGTGCGGTCGAACAGCCGCACGCCGACCTTGCGTTCCATCGCGGCAATGCGCCGCGACAACGTGGCGCCCGGCACGCCGAGGTTGGCACTGGCGCGGCTGAAGTTGCCGGTGCGCGCCACCTCGACGAACAGCGTCATGTCGTGCAGCACTGAAAGGTCGTTCATGCCGGGGCAGTCTATTCCACGGATGGAATGATCTTTTCCATTTCTCGCGCTTCTGCCCGAGCTTGCGATGGCAGACGATGCACACCGGTCCAAGTGAGAGGGGAGCCGCGATGGAGCCGAAGCGATATCACCCTGCGTTGGTCACCCTGCACTGGCTGCTGGCGCTGATGCTGATGGTGGCGCTGGCCATGGGCACGTTCGCGCTCGAGCCCGTGCCCAACAGTTCGCCCGACAAGATCGGGGCGCTTCAGGGCCACATGATCGCCGGCGGGCTGATCTTGCTGTTGACGTTGCTGCGGCTGGTCATGCGCCTGAAGACCACGCACCCGACGGCGGCGACGACTGGCAATGCCCTGCTCGACCGGCTGGCGCCCGCCACGCACTGGGGCCTGTACCTGCTCGTCATCCTGATGGCTGGCAGCGGCATCGCCATGTCTGTCCTCGCGGGCTTGCCAGGCATCGTGTTCGGCGGTGTGGGCACCCTGCCGGTGAACTTCGATGCGCTGCCGCCACGCGCGGTGCACGGCATCGTCGCCAAGTTGTTGATGCTGGCGATCGGCCTGCACATTGCAGCGGCGCTCTACCACCAGTTCGTCCGGCGCGACGGCTTGCTGTCGCGCATGGGCTTCGGGCGCCGCTGACGCTGACGCTGACGCTGAACCCACCGTACGAACACGAACCAGGACACCCCGAATGAAAGCCATCCGCATTCACGCCTACGGCGGACCCGAGTTGATGCAGTTCGAAGACGCACCGGTGCCCGCCTGCGGCGCCGGCGACATGCTGGTGCGCGTGGTTGCGGCCGGCGTCAACCCGATCGACTGGAAGATGCGCTCCGGGGCGATGGCCGCGCAAATACCCAAGCCGTTCCCGGTCACGCTCGGCTCGGACGCGGCGGGCACCGTTGCGGCACTGGGCGCGGCGGTGCGCGGGTTCGAGATCGGCGACGAGGTGTTCTTCTACGCCGAATTCACCCGAGGTGGCACCTATGCCGAGTACGTGGCAGTCGACGCGAGCCAAGTGGCGAAGAAACCCCGCACGGCGTCGTTCTCGACAGCCGCGGCGTTGCCGATCCCAGGCCAGGCGGCCTGGACGGCCCTGATCGAAACCGCCCGGGTCGAACGCGGCCAACGCGTCTTGATCCACGGCGGCGCCGGCGCACTCGGCACGATTGCGGTGCAATTGGCCAAGGAACACGGCGCGCACGTGATTGCGACTGCAAGCGTGACTGCAAGCGGCGACGGCATGGCGCTGGTCAAGAGCCTGGGTGCCGACGAAGTCATCGACTACCGCGCGCAGCGCTTCGAACAGCTGGCGCACGACATCGACATCGTGCTCGACACGCTGGGCGGGGCGACGCAAGAGGCCTCATGGGCCACGATGCGCAAAGGCGGCATCCTGGTCGCAACCGCAATGCCGCCGTCGCCCGAGCGCGCAGCAGCGGCGGGCGTGCGTGCTGCTTTCGTCTTCACGCCGCCGCGCGGCGCCGTGCTGGCGCAACTGGCGCAGCGTGTCGACGACGGGCGCCTGCGCATCGTGGTGGGCCAGGAACTCGCGCTGGCCGACGCAGCCCAGGCGCACCGCCTGGGCGAAAGCGGCAAGGCGCGCGGAAAGATGATCCTTCACGTCGCCGCACCCGAAGGCTGACAGAGGGCGGACAACAGGTTCGGTTGTCTTGTCGGCCTGGAAGCTTCTGCAACGCAACTTCGAAACCCTTCCACGACCCACCAGCGAAAGAAAATCGATGACTTCAAAGAAATCTGTTTTGTCAGTCGGCCTGCAGCCCCAGCTCATCGACTTTGCAGACCCTGCCTACGCCGCCTTTCCCGGCATGACGGCCGAAAAGGTTCAAGGCGGGCTGGACAAGGACATCGCCGCGTTGAACGCCCTGGGTTACGACGCCAAACTCTGCCTCACCGATTTCGGCGAAACCGCAGAAGACGTGATCCGAAAGACTTTGCAGCAGCGCCGCTACGACTGCGTCGTCATCGGTGCGGGTGTGCGCACCATCGACAAGAACTTTCTGCTGTTCGAGAAAGTGCTCAACGTCGTGCATGAACACGCCCCGCAAGCGCGCATCTGCTTCAACACAGGGCCTTTCGACACGGCCGCAGCGGTGCAGCGCTGGTGCCCGCTCGGCTGACGCATTTCCGACTTGGCAATCCACGGTTCACGTGCTTCACGCACAGGTGGGTGCAGGCGCGGGCGCGGGCTCGGGCTCGGGCTCGAGAACAGGAATCAACGCGATGCCCAGCATGTGGCCGATGAATTGGCCGGCGCGTCGATCCACATCCGCCCCGGCGGTCTGATGGCACTGCTGGCGATGAATCCTTCGCCGTTGTCGCTCCAGCGCGCCAGGCGCCAGCCGCGCCCGAATTGCGCCGCGCAGCGGGCGTCGGCGGCATCGCGGCTCTCGACATCGGCACCGCGAACGGGCACCGAAGCGGCGATCCGTGCTGCAAGCCATTGGTTCTGCAGGTCAGCGCCCACCTCGCGTGCCAAGGCTTCGTCGCGAATCAGGCACAGCAGCGGCAAGATCGCGATGCACGCCGTGTCGCCCTGCTGCTCGTCACAGCCGCCGACGCGCGTGGCGGGTGATCCGCGGCAGGCCACCCAAGCCAGGCGCTGGTTCTCGTTCGAAGCGCGGACACCGAAAGTCATGCCGCGGCGGGCCGCTTGGTATGCAGCGTCGCTTGCGGCTGCCGCGGCGAGTTGCGGTGCCATCTTTTCCAGATAGGTCAGCTCCGGGTTCAGGTCGTCGAAGTGCGGCCAGTAGGCGCAGCCGGTGATCCAGCGCGTGGCGTCCACATGGTCCGCTGCGCAGGCGTAGGAAAGCGGCAAGCCGTCCGGGCCTCGCGCAGCCGATGGCGTCCAGCGCAGAGAAAGCGGCTCATCGCTGAGGTACTCCAGCAAAGCCGTGACGCCCCCGCCGGGCTCGATGGTGTAGGCCGGAATCATGTGCGCGAACCCATCAGCCAGGCTGCGGTCGGTGATGGTTGGCGACCGCGTCGTCGGCAGCGCACCTGTCTTCGCCAGCGTTTCGGCGATGAGCACGCGTGCCGCAGCCAGGGTGCGCGCCGCAGTCGCGGCGAAGGCCTCACTCCGGGCGCGATCGACCGCTTCCGGCGTGCGCAGCGCATAGGTCTGGACCACGACCTTTCGTCCCACGACCTGCAGCATGACACCTGCCGACGGATCGATGACGCGATGCCCGCGAAATCGCCCGTCGATCTGATCGCGCACGACGAAGGGTTCGGGTGTTCGCTCGGCCGCGCACCGTGTCAGTGGCCCGGCGCAGTCGGGCAGCGGCGCTGGCGCGATGCTGCCCCTCAACTCAGCCGTTAGCGGCCATTTTTCCAGCAGGGCCGGTCCGTCGAGCGGCTTGAAGCCGGGCGGCGGCTTGCGCTCTGCGATCTGCTTCAACTGGCCCGTGCTGCGGTCCAGTCGCCACACGGTCAGCTTGTCGCTCTCGCGATTCCAGACGGCCGCAAAACTGCTGCTGCTCAAGGTTTCAACGCCGGCCTCTGCCAGCAGCACGAGCGACGTGCCGTCCTTCGTGAGCCATGCGCCGTAGATGACGGTGGAGGTTTCGCGAGAAGGTCCGCACCCAGGCAACAACAGCAGCAGAAAGGCGCACAGAAGCCATGCGCGGAGAAGCCATGTGCGAGGCTGGCGCGAAAAAGGTCGGAGGTCAGCCGCCAAGCCTGGGCGTGCGGTCACGTTTCGCGCATCCACGCCGTCTGCGCCAGCAGGTGCCTGAAGTGCAAGGCAGAACGGCTGCTGGCGTCAGCGCCGACCCGCTGTGCCGCGTCGCCGCATTCCTGGAACAGGCGGCCGCTGACGACCACGACAAGGTTCGAATTCAGCGAAGCGCGGCGCGCCCGCGCCACCGTCTTGGCCATGCGCTCGATGCGGTGTTCACGCCGGAACGCCGCACTCAGAGAGAGGTCGAGCAAATCGACCCGGCGTGCGGCCAGCAAGGCCAGCAAGGCCTCGTCGGTGCGGGGAAACTCGACCTGCAGTTCCCAGCCGGCCTGGCAGGCCAGGTCGGCGTGCAAGGCCGTGGCCAGGACATGGCCTTCGCCAGGCTGCGGCGCCAGCAGCGCAACGCACGGCTGCACGAGACACGGCCGCAGGACAGACGGCCGCGGGAAGATCATCGCAGGCCAGTCGGGCCAGGCCGCGCTTGACGCCCATCGCCCACGACCGCCACAACTGCGCGGCCCGGGACTGTGGCGTTGACTGGCTTCGGCCGTGCGGGGCGCGCTTCCGGTCATGGTGTTCCTTCCTCGGCTGGCAGGTGTTCGGCTGCAGGCCAGGCATGTGTCGATCCGGCGCCGTCAAGCGGCGGCGCCGGGCAAGGGCTTGCCCGCCGGCTGCTTGGCCGGCGCCGCGCGCACGTGGCCCAGTTCGATGGCGATGCTGGCCTTGGCCAGCAGCGTGAACACCATCGCACCGAAGGCCCAGATGCCCAGCGACACGAGCAACTCCACGGCCGTGGGCGTGTATTCGAACACCTCGCCCAACGGCGTGGGAATGAACCCGGGCACGACGAGGCCCATGCCCTTCTCGATCCAGATGCCGACGAAGGCCAGTGCGCAGGCGATGTTCAGCGTCACCGGCGCCCGCCGCGTGCTGTGAACCGACAGCAGCACCACCGCAACGACGTTCATCGCCACGGCACTCCAGATCCACGTCCGCAGGCCGGTCAGGCCGTCGAGGCCGAAGAACAGGTAGCGAATCGAGCCGGCATGGGCCGACTCGTTGTAGAAGTCGGTGAACAGCTCGGCGATGATGAAGAACAGGCTGATCTGCAGCGCCACCGTCATGATCAGCGCCAGCATGTCGATGACGCTCTGCTGCACCGGGTAGGCCGTGACGCGCCGGATGACCTGCAGGATGACGATGATCAACGCCGGGCCTGAGACGAAAGCCGAGGCGATGAAGCGCGGGCCCAGCAGCGCGGTGTTCCAGAACGGCCGCGCCGAGTTGGCCGAAAACAGGAAGGCCGTGACGGTGTGGATCGAGACCGCCCAGAACATCGCCAGCACGACCACCGGGAAGTAGTGTTTCAGCGAGGGTTCGCGGCCGCAGTAGCGGCAGTACAGCACGTACATCGGCAAGGCCAGGTTCAGCGCCAGGTAGCCGTTGAGCACCACCACGTCCCATGCCAGCAGCGAGGTCGGCCAGTTCATGCGGCCGATGAACGGGATCAAGTGCCAGGCGCGCTCGGGGCGCCCCAGGTCGGCCAGCACGAACATCATGGCGCAGATCACGGCCGCCACCGCCAGGCCTTCGCCGATCTGCACCACCGCCTTCACGTCGACGCGGTGGAAGACGTAGGCCGGGATGACGAGCAGCACGGCCGCTGCCGCGATGCCCACCAGGAAGGCGAAGTTGCTGATGTAGAAGCCCCAGGAAACCTGGTCGCTCATGCCGGTGACGACCAGGCCGTGCCGCAGCTGCAGGCTGTAGGCCCACAGGCCGACGCAGAACAGCAGTGCCAGCACACCGAGCCAGATCCAGTAGGTGCGGCTGCCGCGCAGCAAGCCGCGCAGCGAGTCGGTGAAGAAACGGATCAGTGTCATGACTGTGCCGGCAGGTCGTCGGTGTAGTACCAGAACTTGGGTTCGGTGCCGAGTTCCTCTTTCAGCCGGAACACGCTCTTGTTGGCCAGGATGTAGCGAATCTCGCTGTTCGGGTCGAGCAGGTTGCCGAACACGCGCGCGCCGGTCGGGCAGGCTTCCTGGCAAGCGGGCTGCTGGCCCTTGCGCGTGCGCTGGGTGCAGAAGTGGCACTTCTCGACCACGCCCTTGGGCCGCGGCCGGTTGCCGAGGTAGTTGGTGTTGGGGTTGATTTCAGCAGCCGGAATCACCGGCTCGGTCCAGTTGAAATGCCGCGCCTGGTAGGGGCAGGCCGTCATGCAGTAGCGGCAGCCGATGCACCAGTCGTAGTCGATGACGACGATGCCGTCGGGTTCCTGCCAGGTGGCGTTCACCGGGCAGGCCTTGACGCACGGCGCGTCGTCGCACTGCATGCACTGCACCGGCAGGTAGAACTTGCCGTCCACCGGCACGTCTTTCGGGTCGTAGTAGTGGTCGGACTTCTCGAGGTCCATCGAGCCCTTGGCCATCTCCAGCACGCGGATGTACTGCACCTGCGAGTCACGGCCGAGGTTGTTCTCCTTCACGCAGGCATCGACGCAGTCGCGGTAGCCCTGGCACTTGGAGATGTTCAGCGCGTAGCCGAACACCGTGTTGGGCAGCGGCGGCGTGTCTTCGCAATGGATGGCGACGCCGAACTTGCGCTGCGCCTTGCGTTCGATGCGTGCCAGCGCAGAGTCGATCTCGTCGCGGCTCATGCGCTGGTAGTTGTCCTGGAAGAAGCCGCCCAGCACGTCTTGCAGCGTGCTGCCGCCCCAGGCGGCGCGCGCGGCGCCAGCACCGGTGGCGGCCGCGCCAGTCACGGCCCCGGCCGTCACCAGCCCGGCCATGAACTTGCGGCGGTACTGGTCGAAGCCCTTCTCGGCGGGCTTCTCAGGGTCTGGCTGCGGCTGTTCCATTTTGGGTTCCTGGCAACGTGCGCTGCCAGGGCAGCAGGTGGGGCTCGGGCACGCGCTTCATCGGTTCCAGCCCGGCGCGCAGAGGCGGCGGCTTGCTCGCGGCGCGGGGTTGCAGCACGGGGTTGTGCGGGTCGTGGCAATGGGTGCAGGCGTAGATTTCGCGTTCGCCCTGCCACCCGGCCACACGCTTGCCGTGGGCGCCGAAGGTCCAGTCGCGCTGGCGTGCGCTGTGGCATTGGCCGCAGACCATGTACGACTGGTCGAAGTCAACCTTCGCACCGCCCACGGTGCGCAGCATGTCGCGGTCGTTGCCCTGGTGGCAGTCCAGGCACCAGAACCGGCCCTTGCCGTGCTGCAGCGCGGCCTGGTGCGGCGCGTTGCCGAGCTTGCGCGGCGTGGTGTTCAGGGGCAGCACCTTGTGGCACTGGCTGCACGGGTACAGCGCGAGGTGCTGTTTGCGCGGGGTCACGGTGAAGGCGGGTGCGCCGACGTAGCCGCTGAAGACCTCGGGTTCGGTCGGCTGGGGGACCGCAGGCGGCTGGTTTTCGCGCAGCGGCCGGTGCATCGGGCCCTGGTAGCCGCTGCTGGCGGCGCCCGCTGGCGCCGCCGCTGCAGCATCGGCCGTTGCCGCAAAGGCCGCCGGCGCCGCAGCGATCAAAGCCCAGGCCACGGCCAGTCCGGCACATCGGAAGGAACGGGTCGGCATCGCGGTGGATTTCCGGTCGTCAAGGTGTTGCGGCAGGCGGGCAGGGCGCCCATCTCGATCGAGCGTGCGCCCTTCGATTCGTCTGATTTATGGGCTGGCGCACAGACCGATGAGCCATTGGGGCACATAACCGCGCGGCTGTGAATGAGCTTGCGGGGCGACGTGAGCAAGCGTTGAGGTAGATCAATGACGGCGCCTTCGCATGGGCGCGCGCGCAACACATCTGCTTCGCCCGGTTCATACTCTCCCCGCCGAACGAGGTGGGCGACGGTGATGGGCCGTGCACCGACGGCGCCACACGAGGCTGGAGGCTGAATGGAAGTCATAGGCTGCGACGTGTTGGTGGTAGGAGCGGGCGGCGCCGGCTTGCGCGCAGCCATCGCTGCGCACGAAGCCGAACCCGGTTTGCGCGTGGCGCTGATCTCGAAAGTGGTGCCCATGCGCAGCCACACGGTGGCCGCAGAAGGCGGCTCGGCCGGCGTCATCCGCGGTGACGACTCGCTGGACAACCACTTCGACGACACCGTCTCCGGCGGCGACTGGCTGTGCGACCAGGACGCGGTGCGCTACTTCGTCGAACACTGCACGCAAGAGATGGTGCAGCTCGAACACTGGGGCTGCCCCTGGAGCCGCAAGGACGACGGCAGCATCAACGTGCGCTTCTTCGGCGGCATGAAGGTGCAGCGCACCTGGTTCGCCGCCGACAAGAGCGGCTTCCACATGCTGCACACGCTGTTCCAGACCTCGCTGCGCTACCCCGCCATTCAACGCTTCGACGAATTCTTCGTGGCCGAATTGCTGGTGGAAGACGGCCGCGCGCGCGGCGTGCTGGCCATCGAGATCGCCACCGGCGCGATGTTCTGCTTCGAAGCCAAGGCGGTGATCTTGTGCACAGGCGGCGCCGGGCGCGTGTACCGGCAGAACACCAACGCCGGCATCGTCACCGGCGACGGCATGGGCATGGCCTACCGCCAGGGCGTGGCATTGCGCGACATGGAATTCGTGCAGTACCACCCGACCGCACTGCCAGGCACCGGCATCCTCATCACCGAAGGCTGCCGCGGCGAAGGCGCCATCCTCTCCAACAAGGACGGCTACCGCTACCTGCAGGACTATGGCCTCGGCCCGCCCGACCCGTGGCCGCGGCCCAAGGCGATGGAACTCGGCCCGCGCGACCGGCTGTCGCAGGCCTTCTGGCACGAAGAGAAGAAGGGCAACACCATCGCCACGCCGCTCGGGAATGCGGTGCATCTGGACTTGCGCCAACTCGGCGCCAAGAAGATCCACGAGCGCCTGCCGCTCGTCACCGAAGTGGCGCGCACCTTCATGGGCATCGACCCGGTGACGCAGCCGATTCCGGTGCGCCCGGCCGTGCACTACACGATGGGCGGCGTGGCCTGCAATGCACGCACCGAGACTTCGATGCCGGGCCTGTATGCAGCGGGCGAATGTTCCAGCGTCGGCATCCACGGTGCCAACCGGCTGGGCAGCAATTCGCTGGCAGAGATCGTGGTCTTCGGCCGTGTGGCGGGCGAGCAGGCGGCCGCCCATGCGCGGCAGGTGCCGGCGCGCGATGCGGCACAAGTGGTTCGGCAGGCCGAAGCCGGCGCGGCGCGGTTGCTGGCGATGCTGCGAAACGACGCCGGCGAACGGCTGGCCGGCGTGCGCGACGCACTCGGCGACAGCATGGAGGCCGGCGTCGGCATCTTCCGCACGGGTGATGGCATGCGCAGCACCTGCGCCACGCTGGCGGAACTGCGTGACCGCTACCGTGCCGGCATTCGGCTCGACGACCGCGGCCGCGTGTTCAACACCGAATGGTTGTCCGCCATCGAACTCGGCTTCATGCTCGAGGTGGCCGAGACGATGGCGCATTCGGCCCTGGCGCGCAAGGAATCGCGCGGTGCGCATGTGCGGCTCGACGACTTCAAGACGCGTGACGACGAGCAGTTTCTCGTGCACACGCTGGCCACGCACTGCGGCGACGGGCCGCCGGCCATCACGCACGCGCCGGTGGTGATCACGACGTCTCAGCCCAAGACCCGCAGTTACGGCGGCGCCGGCGCGCGGGCCGTGTTGACCTGAGCCGCCCCATGCGTACCGAAGTGAAAGCCGAGCTACCCGCCGATGCCGCCCGCGACATCACACACGTCAGCGCAACACACGACAGCGCCACGCGCAACATCGAAATCGAGTGCCTGCGCTACCACCCGGACACCGACGCGCAGCCGCGCTTTCAAACCTACACGGTGCCGTTCCGCGACGACATGTCGGTGCTGCAGGGGCTGCAGTACATCAAGGACCATCTCGACGGCAGCTTGAGCTTTCGCTGGTCGTGCCGCATGGCCATCTGCGGCAGTTGCGGCCAGATGATCAACGGCGTGCCGCAACTCGCCTGCCACGCCTTCCTGCGCGACTACTTTCCCGGCAAGCTGCGCGTCGAACCGTTGCAGCACTTTCCCATCATCCGCGACCTCGTCATCGACCAGACCGATTTCCTGAACAAGCTGGAATCCGTCAAACCCTGGCTGATACCTAAAGACCCGCAGCCGCTGTCAGCCGGCGCGCAGCGGCAGACGCCGCAGCAGATGGACGCGTACTACGCGTATTCGCAATGCATCAACTGCCAGCTGTGCTACGCCGCGTGCCCGCAGTACGGGCTGGATTCGAGCTTCATCGGGCCGGCAGCGCTGGCCCTGCTGCACCGCTACAACGCCGATTCACGCGACCAGGGCTGGGCCGCCCGCGCCGACATTGCCAATGCCGAGGATGGCGTGTGGGGCTGCACGCTGGTGGGCTACTGCACCGAGGTCTGCCCGAAAGGCGTGGACCCGGCGCACGCGATCAACCAGAACAAGGTCAACAGCACGCTCGACTACGTCGGCCTGGGCCGGCTGTTGATGCCCAAGGGGTCTGCGGAGTGAGCAGACTCAAACCCGCAGCCCGCACCCATGTGCGGCCGATGACCGGCTGGTGGCGCAAGAACCCCTGGTTCGTGCGCTACATGGTGCGTGAAGGCTCGGCGCTGTTCCTGGCGGCGTATGCGCTGATGCTTCTTGCCGGCCTGGCTTGCCTGGTGCATGGCGAGGCGGCCTTCAACGCCTGGCGCGCGGCGCTGGCCACGCCTTGGTCCGTCGGTCTGCATCTGGCGGCAGTCGTGATCGTGGCCTATCACAGCATCACCTGGTTCCAGGTGATGCCCAAGACCGCACCGCGGCTGCCGTTCGACCCGCGGCGCATCACCTGGGCTGGCTGGGCGGCCACGATTGCGGTGTCTGTGATGGTTGTCGCGCTGGTGGCGTGGGCCAGGTGATGAAGCGATCCAGCGAACCGCTGTTCTGGGCGCTGTTCGGCGCCGGCGGCATGTTGTCTGCGCTCATCGGCCCGGTGCTGATCTTCATCACCGGCATCGCCGTTCCTCTCGGCTGGCTGCCGACAAGCGCGATGAGCTACGACGCCATGCTGGCCCTGGCGCGTCACCCGCTGGGCGCGCTCGCCGTGCTGGCCGTCATCTCGCTCTTTCTCTTTCACGCCTGCCACCGCCTGCTGCACAGCCTGCACGACCTGGGCTGCCACACCGGCACCACGGCGCGGCTGCTGTTCTACGGTGCCGCCATCGCGGCCACGGCACTTGCAGGCGGCCTGCTCTGGTTCGTGGGTTTCTGAACGCCCGCACGTAGCTGGCGCTTGCGCGCGGTCAATGCCCTTCCCGCTTCAGAAGTGCACAGTGGCCTGGGCCTGCCGCGCAAGTGGTTGCGACTGGTCCCGTGGAGGTTGAGGTGAAAATTTCGTGGCAAGCCTTTGCGCCAGTGGCCGTTGCCGTCGCCATCGCGCTCTTCCCTGCCCCGGATGGCTTGCCACAACACGCGTGGTACTTCTTTGCGCTGTTCGCCGGCGTCATCGTCGGCTTGATGTTCGAGCCCTTGCCGGGCGGCGCCATCGGGCTCATCGGCGTGACGCTGGTCACCGTGCTCGCGCCCTGGGTGCTGTTCAGCCCGGCCGAGCTGGCCAGGCCGGGTTTCAAGCCTGCGAACGCTGCACTCACCTGGGCGCTGTCGGGCTTCTCGAACACCACCGTGTGGCTGATCTTCGGCGCCTTCATGTTTGCACTGGGCTACGAGAAGACCGGTCTCGGCAAGCGCCTGGCGCTGCTGCTGGTGCAACGCATGGGGCGCCGCACGCTCACCCTTGGCTACGCCATCGCGGTGGCCGACCTGGTGCTGGCGCCCTTCACGCCGTCGAACACCGCGCGCAGCGGCGGCACCATTTACCCGGTGCTGCGCAACCTGCCGCTGCTGTATGCATCGCTGCCCAACGACCCCTCGTACCGCCGCATCGGCGCGTACATCATGTGGGTCGCCATCGCTTCGACCTGCGTCACGAGTTCGATGTTCCTCACCGCTCTGGCGCCCAACCTGCTGGCGGTGGAACTGGTGAACAAGAGCGTCGGCGTCGAACTCGGCTGGACGCAATGGGTGCTGGCGTTTGCACCGGTGGGCCTGCTGCTGCTGGCGCTGGTGCCTTTGCTGACGTACTGGATCTACCCGCCGCAGGTGAAAGAGGGCCTGGAGGTGCCGGCCTGGGCGGGCGCCGAGCTTTCCAAGCTGGGAAGCCTCAGCCGCCGCGAGGTGACGCTCGGTGTCCTGGTCCTGCTGGCGTTGCTGCTCTGGATCTTCGCTGGCAGTGTGCTGAACGCCACCACGGTGGCGCTGATCGTGGTCACGTTGATGCTGCTGCTGCGCGTGGTGAGCTGGGACGACATCACGGCCAACAAGGCAGCGTGGAACACGCTGGCCTGGTTTGCCACGCTGGTGGCACTGGCCGACGGCCTGAACCGCACCGGCTTCGTCAAATGGGTGGCCGATTCGACCGCTGCGCACCTGACCGGCTTCTCGCCGACCACGGCGATGCTGGCGCTTGTGGTGCTGTTCTACCTGGTGCACTACTTGTTTGCCAGCGTCACCGCCCACGTCACCGCCATGCTGCCCGTGATGTTGGCCGTGGGCTCCAGCGTGCCCGGCATCGACATGGCGCAGTTCGCGTTGCTGCTGTGTCTGACGCTCGGGCTGATGGGCATCGTGACGCCTTACGGCACCGGCCCGAGCCCGGTGTATTACGGCTCGGGCTATCTGCCGTCGCGTGACTGGTGGTGGCTGGGCGCCGTGTTCGGGCTGATCTTCCTGCTGGTTTTCTTGCTCGTGGGCGTACCGTGGGTTATGTTCATCGGGCGTTGACGACAAACTCCTGTGGCCCTGTTTGCGCGCCGCTGCGGCGGTGCGCCCCACTGTCTGGAAAGGCGACCTCCATGCGTGCTTGCAATCTCATTGCCGCAGCCCTGTCGTTGAACCTGTTGTTCGCTGGCGCTGCCTCGGCGCAGCAGGCCTTGTCAGACAAGGCCGGCTGCACCGTCTGCCACTCGACCCAGAAGAACTCGATCGGCCCGGCGTATCACAACATTGCGGTGAAGTACAAGGGCAAGCCCGACGCGGTGGCGTTGCTGACCGAGCGTGTGCGCAAGGGCAGCAAGGGCGTCTGGGGCACCCTGCCGATGCCGCCGACCCCGCGCGAGCGCATCAGCGACGCTGACCTGAAGGCCTTGATCAGTTGGGTGCTGGTGCAGTAGCAGCAGCAGAAGCAGCAGCAGCGGCAGCGGCACCGCCACTCGGGGTGCCGCCAAGCGATGGTTCGTTGCCACAAGTCAATGCCGTGGCGCCAGCCCGCATGCAAGATGGCCAGGCCCCTGATCGAGATATCCATGCAAGAGCCCACTGATCTGTCGAACACCTTCGGCGCCGACCGCGTCGACGAGCACGAACGCGAGCGCCGCATCCGCCGTGTCTTCGAGGCCGTGGCGCAGCGCTACGACCTGATGAACGACCTGATGAGCCTGGGCATCCACAGGCGCTGGAAACGCCGTCTGGTGGCGCTGGCGGCGCCGCGTGCCGGGCAGAACATCGTCGACCTGGCCGGTGGCACCGGCGATGTTGCGGCGCTGATGGCCGGCCCCGACCGCCGCATCACCGTCGTCGACCCCAGCCTCGCGATGATGCAGGCCGGGAAGGCGCGCGGCCTCGTGCACGTCGCCTGGCTGCAGGGCAGTGCCGAACGGCTGCCGCTGGCCGATGCCTCGGTTGACACGCTGACCATTGCCTTCGGCATCCGCAACGTCACGCGCATCGAAGTCGCACTCGCTGAGGCGCTTCGGGTGCTGCACCCGGGCGGGCGCTTTCTGTGCCTTGAATTCTCGAAGCCGGCGCCCTGGTTGCGGCCGTTCTACGACGCCTTCTCTCGCCTCGTCATCCCGCGGCTGGGCGCCTGGGTGGCGCGCGTGCCCGAAGCCTATGTCTACCTGATCGAATCGATCCGGCGCTTTCCCGACCAGCAGAGCTTTCAGCGGCTGATCGAGCAGGCCGGTTTCGTCGACACGGGGTTCACCAACCTGAGCTTCGGCATTGCCAGCATCCACGTCGGCACGCGCCCGAATGTCGTTGACATGAAAGTCGTCAAATGATCGCGCTGCCCGCTGCCCGGAATGCCTACATTAGATGACGCTGCTCACCGACAGGAACCACCGAACATGAGCGGGAATCGCGCCACGACCAGCAACACCCGGTCGGTCCGCAATGGATCGCTGCAGGCCTGGGCGGTGGCCGGGCGCCCGCGCAGCCTGCTGGTGGCGCTGAGCCCGGTGCTGGTGGGCGCCACGCTCGGCTTCGGCCGCACGGGTGCCATCGACCTGACGGCCGCGCTGCTGGTGCTGGGCGCAGCGCTGCTGATGCAGCTCATCACCAACATGCAAAACGACGTGGGCTACACGGTGCGCGGCGGCGACAGCACCGGCACGCGAACGGGCCTGCCGCGTGCCACCAGCAACGGCTGGCTCACCGTGCGCCAGGTGCAAGCGGCCATCGCCGTGGCGTCGCTGCTGGCGCTGGGACTGGGTCTCGTGCTGGTGGCCTCGCGTGGCTGGCCGGTGCTGGTCATCGGCACCGCATCGCTGCTGGCCGCACTGGCCTACATGGGTGGGCCGAAGCCGATTGCCTACACGCCGTTCGGTGAATTGACCGTGTTCGTGTTCTTCGGTCTCGTCGCGGTGATGGGCACCGATTGGGTGCTCACCGACGGCATCGGTGCCGTCACCTTGCTGGCTTCTGTGGCGCTCGGTTGTCTGGCGGCCGCTGCGCTGGCGGTGAACAACCACCGCGACATTGCGCACGACCGGCTCGTCGGGCGCCGCACCTTCGCCGTCACCTTCGGCGCGGCGCGTTCGCAGGCGCTCTTCACTGCGCTGCTGCTGGTGGCCTTCGGCCTGGTGCCGGTGTTCGCCCACATTGCGCAGGCACCGACGCTGCTGCTGCCGCTGCTGCTGGTGCCGCAGGCCGTGCAGCTGCGCCGAGCCTTCATCGCCTGCCCGCCAGGCGTGGCGTTCAACGACGTGCTGTTCCGCACCTTCAAGCTCGAACTGTGGTTCGCCGCACTGCTGTCTGCCGGTGCCGTGCTGGCACGCGGGCCGCTGTGAGCACCTTGCCGGGGCGCGAGCCCTCGATGCTGCGGCGCACGTTGCTGGGCGCCTGCGCTGCCGGACTGGCGTTGCCGCACGGGCATGCGACGCCGGCGTTCCCGACGCGGGCGGTGCGCATCGTCGTGCCTTACTCGGGTGGCGTCGGGCCCGACGTGGTGGCGCGGGCGCTTGCCGAGCGCCTGTCACAGGGATGGGGCCAGCCGGTGCTGGTGGACAACAAGCCTGGCGCGTCGGGCATCGTTGCTTTCGGCGAGGTGCGTCGCACGCCGCCCGACGGCCACACGCTGTTCCTGGCCGACACGGCAACCCTGGCAGTCAACCCGCTGCTGCACGCCAGGCTGCCCTACGACCCGGTGGCCGACCTGGTGCCGTTGACGCTGCTGTTCCGCGCCACCTTCGTGCTATGGACCGGTGGCGGCAGCCGCTTCCCGACACTGGCGGCGCTGCTCGATGCGGCGCGGCGCGAGCCGGGCCGCGTCACCTATGCGACGCTGGGCAACGGCCACGCCAGCCACGTGGCGATCGAGTCCTTCGCGCGCGCCGCCGGCCTGCAGATGCTGCACGTGCCGTTCAAGGATGCCGGCAGCCTGATGGTGTCGCTGGCATCGGGCGACGTCGACCTGACAGCCATGGGCTTCAACACGATGGCAGGCCTGGCGGCGCTGGGCAAGGTGCGGCCATTGGCCGTGGGCGCCGCGCGCCGTTTGCCCGACCGCCCGGAGTTGCCCACGCTGCCCGAGGCCGGCGGCCCTGCGCTCGAGATGCACCCGTGGGCGGCGTTGGTTGCGGTGGCCGGCACGCCGGCACCGCTGCTGGCGCAACTGCATGCCGACATCACGCAGGCGTTGGCGTCACCGCTGGTGCGCGGCCCGGCGGCGCTGGCCGGCTTCGAGATCACGCCGTCGTCGCCGCAGGCGCTGCGCGCACGCGTCGATGCCGACATCGCGCTCTACAAACCACTGGTCGACGAAGGCCGCATCGCACGCTTATGAACACGGCTGCCCCACCCGACGCTGCCAGCCTCGTGCGTATTGAGTTGCAGGGCCAGGTCGGCATCATCACGATGGACCACGCAGCGCGGCGCAATGCGCTCGGTGCAGAAATGGTCGGCGCGCTGCTGGCGGCCCTGGCCGGTTTCGGCCAGCGCAAGGTGCGCGCGGTGGTGCTGCGTGCCGCCGCCGGCAGCCGCGTCTGGTCGGCGGGCCACGATGTCGACGAACTGCCGACCTCTGGCCGCGACCCTCTGGGCTGGGACGACCCGCTGCGCCTCTTGGTCCGCGAGATCGAGCAGTGCCCCGCACCGGTGATCGCGATGGTCGACGGCAGCGTCTGGGGCGGCGCCTGCGAAACCGTGTTCGCCTGCGACATCGTCATCGCCTCGCCGGCGGCCACTTTCACGCTGACACCGGCGCGCCTGGGCGTGCCGTACAACATCGGCGGCATGGTGACGCTGCTGAACGCTTCGAACCTGCGCATCGCCAAGGAGATGGTGTTCACCGCCAGGCCGGTTGAGGCCGATCGCGCCGAGCGTTTGGGGCTCGTCAACCATGTCGTCGCGGCCGACGAGCTCGAAGCCTTCTGCCTGGAAATGGCGCGTGACATTGCCGCCAATGCGCCGCTCAGCATTTCTGTGATGAAGGAGCAACTGCGCATCCTGGCCGGCGCGCGGCCGATGTCGCCGCAGGGCTTCGAACGCATCCAGGGCCTGCGCCGGCTGGTCTACGACAGCGCCGACTACCGCGAAGGCATCAGCGCCTTCAAGCAGCGGCGCCCGCCGCTGTTCAACGGCGCCTGATCCGCGCGATGATCGTGCGCCGCACAGCTTTGCTGGAGTGCCCCGCCGGGCACTTGTTCGACGTCATCGAGGCTGCCGAGCACTACCCGCTGTTCCTGCCCTGGTGCACGGCGGCGACGATCCTGCAGCGCGACGACAACAGCGTCTCTGCCGACCTGAAAGTGCGCTTGTTCGGCATCACTTTCGAAATGCGCACGCGCAACCCGAAACGCCGCCCCGAACACATGGCGATCCACCTCGAACGCGGGCCGTTCCGGCGCTTCGAAGGCCAGTGGGTCCTGACCGCGCTGTCCGACCAGGCTTGCAAGGTCGCCTTCGATCTGGACTACGAATTCGACAGCGCGCTGATGACCAACGCCGCGGGCCCGATGTTCGACCGCATCGCCAACACGATGGTCGATGCCTTCGTCGGGCGCGCGCTGGTCGCGCCGCGGGCCTGACCAGGAGGCTGCCCGAAGCCGGCACAGGTCGCGCCCGCTTCAATGCGCGACGGCGCAATGTCCAACAGCGCAGTGACCGACGGCCCGCAGATCGACGCGAAATGTTCAGCCGTGTACATGCGTCGTCAGACCCCTCGGGAACCAAAATCTCGGTATCCCGGCGCAGACACCTCCATGAGCGCAGTCCTAGTGAACGAGCCCCAAGCCCTTTGAAACGGCCCCAATCTCAGGATGGATCAACGGACCGGGCCACCCCCTTTGCACGCCCCCGAGCGGACCCGACGCACCGCTGACGTGGCAGTCCAACGACTGGTTGCCCGGAAGGGCGCTGGTCAATGTTCGAGCTGAGCGGGCGACGGCGGCAGGACGTTTGAAGCCGCCGTCGTCGGCGCAGGCCCGGCCGCGGCGGGCTTCGATGCGCTGGCCTCCTCATCGGGCACTGCCAGCCCCACTGGCGCACGCAGCTTGGCGTTTGACGCCCGCGCGCGCTAGACGTGAAACGACTTGATGTCAGCGAGCTCGACCCAGCGCAAGCCATTGCCACGTTCGAGCAACAGGAACCGGTCGACGACCGGCGCCGTGTTGTCATCTCCACCGTAAAGCTTTGCGGCCTTTTCGACACCGGGCTTGACCATACGATGACGCGTGTTGTTTGGATTGACATCGACCTTCTGGTACGACGCGGTATTGGTTGTTGGCGAGGAATAGATTCCACAGCGATTGCCGTTGCCCCGGCGCCGAACTTCCACGTAATCAGACTCCGTGCCCGCGAGGACGACAAAGCTGCCCTCGCCCTGATATTCCATCGCTCCGCAGACAGTGCGCATTTCCTGGAGAGATGAGTTGTTGCCGCGGTTGCCGTGGGTGACGCCATAGACGTGGACCAAAGGCTGCCCGCCCCGCTTTCGAGCGACATAGCTCGCAAACGTCACCGCCTGGCCTGCGAATGAATCGGTCCCGCTGCTCGCGTGCCAGCCGATCAGCCGATCGGCGGTTTCCGCGACGATTGCCATGCAGGTCTGCACAGAGGGAAAGCCGATCTTGTCCTCGTCGTAGCCGCACATCTTGGTATCGAGATAGATCATGAACGCTCCTCGGAATACTCAGCCTTTTGATCCTACGGCAGCCGCGAGCACGTACGCACGCAGACCGCGCATGGAAAGCGCGGCACCGCAACAGGGTTGAGCGCTTCGCAGGCGCTGATGCCGACGCGGCGGTCGGCCTTGCGCTCCTGGCAGCCGTGTCGTGACAGGCCGCTGCGCTGGCACAAGTTTCGAGGTTCAGCTGAAGCTTGCTCTCGAACAAGCCCGGGGCGATGCCGGTCAGGTTTCGGCCCTGATGTGCCTCGATCTGGATCACTTCAAGATCGTCAACGACTGCCGCCACCCAAGGCGCGCGGCAAGATGGTTCTGCACCTCGGCGCGCCTGGCCGCTGCGGCCCCGGCCATTGACCCAGATGGCGTGCGATGCCTGCGTGTCAACCCATCAGATCGCCGCGGCCACCACCAGCCGCCACAGCGACGTGACCTCGGCCGCCCGGGCCGCGTGCAGGGCGTCTTCGGTGTCGCCCACCTTGGCGTGATGTGGCCGGGTGTCGAGCCGGCCCACCACTTTCAGGCCGGCGTCGGCAAACATCGCCATCAACGCCGAGCGCGTGCGCAGGCCCAGGTGTTCGGCCAGATCGGACAGCACCAGCCAGCCTTCGCCGCCCGGCAGCAGGTGCTGCGCCAAGCCGGCCACGAAACCGGCCAGCATGCGGCCGCCTTCGTCGTACACCGCGCGCTCGATGGGCGCACCGGGCCGGGCCGGAATCCACGGGGGGTTGCACACGATCAGGGCCGCCCGGCCACCGGGAAACAGGTCTGCGGCCTGCAGGCTGACCCGGTCAGCCAGGCCCAGGCGCTGCAGGTTGTCGGCTGCACAGGCCAGCGCACGGGGCTCCAGGTCGGTGGCCACCACGCGGGTCACGCCACGCCGCACCAGCAAGGCGGCCAGCACGCCGCTGCCGGTGCCGATGTCGAAGGTCACGCCGTCGGCGGCGCGGCAGGCGTCGGGCAGCGGCGCTTGGTCGACCAGCTGCACATATTCCCCGCGCAGCGGCGAGTACACACCGTAGTGCGGGTGGATGCGCTCGCCGATTGCCGGCACCAGCACGCCCTTGTTTCGCCACCCGTGGGCGCTGGCCACGCCTTGCAGTTCGCGCAGCGACACCACCGAGGAAGACGCATCGGCTTCCGGCGCGCCCCAGGCCGCGCTGCAGGCGTCGCGCCAGTCGGGCGCACGCCGCAGCGGGATGGTGAAGTCCGGCGCCAGGCCGATCAACACGGAGGACAGCACCCGCGCGCGCTGGGCCTGCGCCTGCCGGTGGCGATGAAAAGCCGCGGGGTCGCCGGCCGTGGGCCCGGGCGCCGGGGAGCCAAGGCGTCGTTGCTGTCGCTGCTGGCGCTGAGATGGGCGGTCGATGCGGCGCGCCAGTGCCTGCAGCAACTGGCGCGCGTTGTGGAAGTCGCCGCGCCACAGCAGGGCGGTGCCGGCATTGGCCAGGCGGTAGGCGGCGTCGGCGGTGAGGGTGTCGTCGACCAGCACCACCCGTGCAGGTGGTGGCGCGCCGCGTTCGCTGCGCCATTGCGCGCTGTGTACTTCGCCGTCTTCCGTCCAGGCCACCAGAGGCCAGTTCGCGTCGCCGCAGGCGGGCAAATCGATCTTCACGCAGGCTCCGGCCATGAGGGGATGCGGTGAGCGTAGCGCGTGGCTCCCGCACGGGGCCGCAGCACCAAGCAAAAGTGCGTTCGAACAACCTGCCCTCCGCTGCGACCTTTTGCGCAAGACGCGGCTGGCGGGCGGTGCCGGCAGCGCCGCCCCCGCCGCTATGCTTGCCGCACCACTTTCACGGGAAAGACGACTCGATGATCGCGATCGCTGGCGGCATGCTTGCCGCGCTGGGCGTCTTCTCTGCGGGCCTGCTGGTGGCCGCCGCGCTGGGCTGGACTGCCTCGGCGCCAGGGCTGACGCTGTGGGTTCTGTTCCCCGTTTTCACACTGGTGGGCTGGGGCCTGCTGGCTGCGGCAGGCCGCGACCCTGCGGCGCGTGTGTCCACGAAGCTGGTGTCCGTGCCGCTGCTGGCCATGGCCCTGGTGGCGGCCGTGGCGCTGGTGGGCCGCAGCGCCGGCCTGCTTGGCGCCGGGCAGGAGGGTGGTTCTGCGGCACTGTGGTACGTGCTGGTGCTGGCCGGCTTCGCGGGGTTGCTCGGCGGTGCCGTCTCGGCGCGCGCGCGCAATTAAGGTGCTTGCACCATGGCCTGCCGGTACACCCGGTAGGCAAAGACGTAGGTGAACACGGCCACTGCGGCCACGGCCAGCAGCATGCCCACCAGCAGCACCGAACCCACGCCCTCGCCGCGCCCGAAGACGACGCTCGCCGGCACCGCAGCCGCCATCGACACATAGACGCCACGCCGCTCGCCGAACGCGAGCGCCAGCGCGCAGAAGGCCACGCCGGCACCCACCCAGGCCGTCAGCAGCAGCCACAGGCGCCGCGCCGGCGTCAGCTGCTGCCAGTTCGCGTGCAGCGTCAGCGCCGGCGCCGCTTCCAGTGCAGGCTCGACGCGCACCCCCGCCTTGTCGATGGCCGGTGTCCAGGGGCCCTTGCCCCCGCCCGCGTGGGCACGCAGGAAAGCATCGAGACGCCCCGAACCGGCCACCGCATCGGCCGTCTGTCGATTGGTCAGCGCATTGAAACCAGCCTGCGTGCGGGCGGCCTGGTCAGACCACTGGAGTTGGGGCATCCGGCCTTGCTGCAGCATCGACATCGCAGTGCGCCAGGTGTCGTCGCTGTCCCAGCCCTCGGATTTGCAGGCCATCGCCAGCTTCGATCGCGGCGGCAATGCGCCATGGCCCGGTGCCTGCGGCAGGCAACGCCAGTTCACAAACTGGTTGAACGAAATGCGCATCTGCACATGCAGATTGCTGGCCAGCACGGTGACGGGACCGGTGTTCTCGATCGTCAAGGCCCACATCCCCCGGCTGCGGCTCTCGGCTTCGATCCACACGCCTGGCGCTGACGGCACGAGGCGGTTGGCCCGGCCGGCGCTGGCCTCGACCTCAGGCGGTTCGGCACCGGCAGGCAGTGCGCGCAGCGTGGCGGTGAGCGCCTCGTCCCAAGCCAGAGGCAGGGTGTCCGGGCCGGAGATCCACTTCGACCCCGCTGCAGCGTCCAGCAGGCTGCCCACGGTCGTGACGGCCGGCGGCGGCCGGCCCTGCAACTGCTTCAGTTGAAGATCGAAGAGGCTGCGGCGCAGGTCGTTCAGGCCCCTGGTGTTGCCCGGCTGCAGCTGCCGGTAGGCCTCGAGCCAGATCCACGAACGGCCAGCCGTCTCCGAAAGCCGCTCGGCACGCAGCGCCTGCATGGTCGAAGGCGACACCGGTTGCCAGCCGGACCAGGCCGCCATCGCACCCGCGCCGGCCACCACCCCCATCACCACCAGCGGCATCCAGCCGCCCGCCAACAGCCTGCGCCAGCCCGTGGCCGCGGGTGCCGGTGCGTGGCGGCGCCGGGTCTCGATCGCACCCGGCCCTGCGGCTGGTGGCAGTGTCTTCCGGCCCCCGGCGAAGCGCGACCGGCGTTGCACCTCGGCCGCCGCGGCCGCGTCGAGCTCGGCCTCGGCCGCTTCCAGCAGCGGGGCGATGTCGGGCAGTTCCTGCACCACGACAAGGTGGCCGCAGCGCGAGCAGCTCGTCTCGCGCCCGGGGTCCAGCGCGGCGCCGCAGCCGCGGCAGGACCAGGCCACATGCCGACCCTGGTCTTGCGGCGATGGGCCCAAGCCGTCGAGCCGCAGGCGCAGCGAATGCGCCAGGCGTGGCAGGTCCAGCACCACCAGCGCGGTGGTGCAGTAGCTGCAGGCCTCGTCCTTGGCGGAAGCCGCAGCGCCGCAGTTCAGGCAGTGCAGGGTGCGTCGCTCCTGCACCAGGGCCCGACGCTCGGCCGCACCCAACGGGCGCACGAGGCCACGCTCGGCCAGCAGGCCGCTGTGGCTGTGCAGGTGGCCGTGACGCTGCGTGCATTCCAGCGCCGCGAAGAGGCCGAAGCGGGTGCGGTTCTGCACCGCCGTCAGGGGCGAGTCGCAGACTGGACAGGCCGGACGCGAGACCCTGGCCGTGGCCAGGGGCAGGCCCGAGCCCTGTTCCAGTTCGCGCAGCAGACGCACCCAGCCCAGGCCGTCCAGCTGCACCGATTCGAGCGCGTCGAACCACACCAGACGGCAGCCGGCGCAGTGGTCCACCGTGACCGGTGCGCCGCGGTGCGTGGGCAGCGCCAGCGCACGCATGGGGTCCCTGCAGCGCGGGCAGGCGACGATGCGCCGCT
>JBBSCV010000008.1:0-25325 GCA_038249925.1 Burkholderiales bacterium | reverse complement strand
TCGGCTGCGCGGCCGACGAACAAGCGCTCGGTCGCCACGTCGATGACCATGCCGCACAGGCTGTAGAGCAACGAGCCGATGAGCGCTGCACCGAAGCCCGTGACGTTGAAGCCGGCCAGCACGCTGGCCGAGGCCCAGAACATCAGCGCGTTGATGACGAAAAGGAAGAGCCCCAGGGTGACGAGCGTCACCGGCAGCGTCAACAACACCAGCAGCGGGCGCACCAGTGTGTTGAACAGACCCAGCACGAAAGCGGCGATCAGCGCCGAGCTGAAGCTCGCCACCTGCACCCCGCTGTAGAGGTTTGCCACCAGCAGCAAGGCCGCCGCGAGCAGTATCCAACGCACGATGATCTTCATGGCTGCAGCATAACGTGACCATAAGCGTGGCGCGAAAGCCGCTTTCACCTATGAAAACAGCTTCTCACTCACCCGCGGCGGCATTACCATCGCGCCTGCACGTTTCCCAGGAAAGACAGGCCCGCGCACGAAGGTGATGCAGGGCTTGCGCGGTA
The DNA here is from genome assembly GCA_038249925.1 of Burkholderiales bacterium. Taxonomy (GTDB): domain Bacteria; phylum Pseudomonadota; class Gammaproteobacteria; order Burkholderiales; family Burkholderiaceae_C; genus Rubrivivax. The sequence continues at coordinate 24,811 of JBBSCV010000008.1, read as the reverse complement.
AGCGGCATCCCTCATCCTCTGATGGAGAACATCCAAATGGCAACTGCGAAAAAAGCTCCCGCGAAAAAGGCCGCTCCGGCCAAGAAGGCGGCCCCGGCGAAGAAGGCGGCCGCTCCGGCCAAGACGGCGGCAACGGCGAAGAAGACGGCGGCTCCGGCCAAGTCCGCAGCGCCTGCAAAGAAGGCAGCTCCAGCGAAGAAGCGCACCCCCAGCGCCGCCTTCATGAAGCCGCTGACGCCCAGCCCGGCGCTGGCCGGTGTCGTCGGCCCCGGCGCCATGCCGCGCACCGAGGTCACCAAGAAAGTGTGGGAGTACATCAAGAAGCACAACCTGCAAGACGCGGCCAAGAAGACGATGATCAACGCCGACGCCAAGCTCAAGGAAGTGCTGGGCAAGGCGCAAGTCTCGATGTTCGAGATGACCAAGCTGATCAGCAATCACCTGAAGTAGGCGCCATTCGGCGCTGATTGCGAAAAGGGCCCCTCGGGGCCCTTTTTCTTGGGTGCGCGACGCGGTGCTGCTGCCGTCGTCAGACGCGCAGCCGTGCAACCCGTCACGCGGTCAGCATCGCCTTCAGGAAACGCCCGGTGTGGCTGCCTTCACAAGCCGCCACCTCTTCCGGCGTGCCCGCCACCACCACCTGCCCGCCACCGCTGCCGCCTTCGGGGCCCATGTCGATGAGCCAGTCGGCGGTCTTGATGACGTCGAGGTTGTGCTCGATGACGACGATGGTGTTGCCGGCGTCGCGCAGCTGGTGCAGCACCTTCAGCAACAGGCCCACGTCGTGGAAATGCAGGCCCGTGGTGGGCTCGTCCAGGATGTACAGGGTGCGGCCGGTGTCGCGCTTGCTCAGTTCCAGCGCCAGCTTCACGCGCTGCGCTTCACCGCCGCTCAGCGTGGTGGCGGCCTGGCCCAGGCGGATGTACCCCAGGCCCACGTCCAGCAGCGTCTGCAGCTTGCGCGCGATGTTGGGCAAGGCGCTGAAGAAGGCGTGTGCGTCTTCCACCGTCAGGTTCAGCACCTGCTGAATGTTCAAACCGCGATAGAGGATCTCCAGCGTCTCGCGGTTGTAGCGCGCGCCGTGGCACACGTCACAGGGCACGTACACGTCGGGCAGGAAGTGCATCTCGACCTTGATGACGCCGTCGCCCTCGCAGGCCTCGCAGCGGCCGCCGCCATTGCTGGCACTGACGTTGAAGCTGAAGCGCCCGGCGCCATAACCACGTTCACGCGCGGCCGGCACCTCGGCAAACATCTCGCGGATGGGCGTGAACAGGCCCGTGTAGGTGGCCGGGTTGCTGCGCGGTGTGCGGCCGATGGGGCTCTGGTCGACGTTGATGACCTTGTCGAACTGCTCCAGCCCGTCGATGCGGTCGTGGTCGGCCGGCTCGGCGTGGGCTTGATAGAGCTTCCTCGCCACGGCGGTGTACAGCGTGTCGTTGATCAGCGTGCTCTTGCCGCTGCCGCTCACGCCCGTCACGCAGGTCAGCAGGCCCACCGGAATCTCGACGCTGACGCCGCTGCCATCAGGCCGGCGCAGGTTGTTGCCGCGCGCATTCACGATGCTCAGGCGGAAGGGCGCAGCGCCGAAGCCGGTGGCCGGCCGCCGCCGCTTGGGCACCTCGATGCGCAGCACCTTCGCCAGGTACTGGCCGGTCAGCGAGTCTGGGTTGTCGGCCACTTCCTGCGGTGTGCCCTGCGCCATCACGCGGCCACCGTGCACGCCGGCGCCCGGGCCCATGTCCACCACGTGGTCGGCGGCGCGGATCATGTCTTCGTCGTGCTCCACCACGAGCACGCTGTTGCCCAGGTCGCGCAGGTGCATCAGCGTGCCGATGAGGCGTTCGTTGTCGCGCTGGTGCAGGCCGATGCTGGGTTCGTCCAGCACGTACATCACGCCTGAGAGCCCGCTGCCGATCTGACTGGCCAGGCGTATGCGCTGCGCCTCACCGCCGCTCAGCGTGTCGGCGCCGCGGTCCAGGCTCAGGTAATTCAGGCCGACGTCGTTCAGGAAGCGCAGCCGGCTGCGAATCTCTCGCATGATCTTGTCGGCGATCTCGGCTTTCGAGCCCTGCAGCTTCAGGCTGTTGAAGATGGCCAGCGCGTTCGCCAGCGTGGCGTGCTCCACCTCGTAGATGGGTGGGCCGCGGTGCACGACGCCGTCTTCGGTGGCGTTCTGCAGAAACACATGCCGCGCCTCGCGGCGCAGGCGTGAGCCTTCGCACTGCGGGCAGGCACGGGCCGCCTGGTAGCGCGCCAGTTCTTCGCGCACGGTGGCCGAGTCGGTTTCGCGGAAGCGGCGCTCGAAGTTGGGAATGATCCCTTCGAAGGGGTGCTTGCGCTTCACCGCGCGCGCCTTGCGCCCGGCCCTGGCCGCGCTGCTGCCACTTTCGGCTTCGTAGGTGAATTCAACCTCTTCGCTGCCGCTGCCGAACAGCAGCACCTGGCGCACGGTTTCGGGTAGCTGCTCGAAGGGCGTCTCGACGTCGAACTTGTAGTGCGCGGCCACCGCCTCCAGCAGCGTGTGCGTGTAGCGGTTGCGGCGGTCCCAGCCCTTCACTGCGCCAGCGGCCAGGCTCAGACTCGGAAAGGCCACCACGCGCTCGGGGTCCATCACCGTCACCTGGCCCAGGCCGTCGCAGGCCGGGCAGGCGCCCACGGGGCTGTTGAAGCTGAAGAGTCGCGGCTCCAGCTCGCTCAGCGAATAGCTGCACACGGGGCAGCCGAAGCGGCTGCTGAAGAGGTGTTCCTTGCCGCTGTCCATCTCCAGCGCAATGGCGCGGCCGTCGGCAATGCGCAGGCTGGCCTCGAAACTTTCGGCCAGGCGCTGCTTCATGTCGGCGCGCGTCTTCAGGCGGTCGATGACGACGTCGATGTCGTGCTTTTCGTTCTTTTTCAGCGTGGGCAGCGCCTCGGCTTCCACCACCGCACCGGGCTTGCCGTCGCTGCCGATGCGAAAACGCACGTAGCCGCGCGCCTGCATGTCCGCGAAGAGGTCTTCGAACTCGCCCTTGCGGTCGCGCACCACGGGGGCCAGCACCATCAGCCGCGTGTCTTCGGGCAGGGCCAGCACGGCGTCCACCATCTGCGCCACGCTCTGTGCCTGCAGCGGCAGCGCGTGGTCGGGGCAATAGGGCGTGCCGGCGCGGGCGTACAGCAGGCGCAGGTAGTCGTGAATCTCGGTGATGGTGCCGACCGTGCTGCGCGGGTTGTGTGAAGTCGCCTTCTGCTCGATGCTGATGGCGGGGCTCAGGCCCTCGATGACATCGACATCGGGCTTGTCCATCAGCTGCAGAAACTGCCGTGCGTACGCGCTCAGGCTCTCGACGTAGCGGCGCTGCCCTTCGGCGTACAGCGTGTCGAAGGCCAGGCTGCTTTTGCCCGAACCCGACAGCCCCGTGATCACGACCAGCGCGTGCTTGGGGATGTCGAGGTCGATGTTCTTCAGGTTGTGGGTGCGCGCACCCCGAATGCGCAAGTCGCGGCTTTCCTGCGAGGCCCGCTGCGATCGTGGAAGCCCAGGTGGAAGCCCTGGCGCAGGCACTGACTGGGGCACTGACGGGGGCACTTGCGGCAGCCCCGGCTGGGCCTGGTTTTCATCGTGAGACTGGGGCATGGTGAAGGCGGAGGGCAACCGGCCATCATAACGACGGCGCCCAGGCCTGGCAGGGGTTCAGCCGCCCAGCACCCGCAGGATGTCGGCGCCGTAGGCTTCCAGCTTCTTCGCGCCTACGCCGCTGATGCTGCCCAGGTCGTCCAGCGTGGCCGGCTGCTCGCGCGCCATTTCTGCCAGCGCGGCATCGTGGAAGACGATGTAGGCGGGCAGGTTGTGTTCACGCGCGACTTCGGCACGCCAGGCCTTCAGCGCCATGAAGCGTTCGGTGGCCACGGCGTCCAGCGGCAGCGGCGGTGGCCTGCCGCCAGTGCCGCCACTGCCGCCAGTGCCGCGCACGGCCTTGTCGCGCCCGCCGCGCGCCGTTCTCTCGCGCGGTTTGGTCTCTGTCGACACGCGCAGGCGCACCGGCACTTCGCCGCGCAGCACCTCGCGCGCGCTGTCGGCCAGCGCGAGGGTGTTGTATTCACCCTCGGCCTGCACATGGCCCAGCGCGATGAGTTGTCGCAACACCAGGCGCCATTGCGCTTCCGTCACGTCGGCGCCGATGCCGAAAGTGGACAGGCCCTGGTGGCTGTGCTGCGCCACCTTGTCAGTGCTTTTGCCGCGCAGCACGTCGATGAGGTGGCCGGCGCCGTAACGCTGCCCGCCGGCCTGGCGGAAGCGGTAGATGCCGCTCAGCGCCTTGCGCGCGGCTTCTGTCGCGTCCCAGGTCCGGGGCGTGCTGATGCAGTTGTCGCAGTTGCCGCAGTAGTAACGAGCCTCCAAGCTCGACCCTTCGGAAGCTCGCTGCCCGCCTTGGGGCGGCCCGGCGGCGGGCAGACTGCGCTGGCCGAAGTAGGAAAGCAGGCGCACGCGGCGGCAGTCGATGGCCTCGCACAACGCCAGCAGCGCATCCAGCTTGCCGCGCTGCAGGCGCTTGAAGTCCTCGCCGGCTTCGCTTTCGTCGATCATGCGCCGTTGGTTCACCACATCCGCCAGGCCGTAGGTCATCCAGGCGTCGGCGGGCAGGCCGTCGCGGCCGCCGCGGCCGGTCTCCTGGTAGTAGGCCTCGATGTTCTTGGGCAGGTCGAGGTGGGCCACGAAGCGCACGTCGGGTTTGTCGATGCCCATGCCGAAGGCAATCGTGGCCACCACCACCACGCCCTCTTCGCGCAGGAAACGGTCCTGGTGGCGGCGGCGTATGTCGGCGTCAAGACCTGCGTGGTAGGGCAGCGCGTTGATGCCTTCGGCTTGAAGCCAGGCGGCGGTTTCTTCGACCTTCTTGCGGCTCTGGCAATACACGACCCCGGCCTCACCATCGTGTTCATCACGCACGAAGCGCAGCAGCTGCTTCTTCGGTTCGTCCTTCTCGACGATGGTGTAGCGGATGTTGGGCCGGTCGAAACTGGCCACGAAGAGGCGTGCGTTTTCCAGCTGCAGGCGCTGGATGATGTCGGCGCGCGTGTGGCTGTCGGCGGTGGCTGTCAGCGCCAGGCGCGGCACGCCCGGGAACTGTTCGTGCAGCGCCGACAGGCCCAGATATTCCTCGCGGAAATCATGCCCCCACTGGCTGACGCAATGGGCCTCGTCGATGGCGAAGAGGTTGAGCAGCCCGCGTTCATGCAGGCTCTGCAGCATGGCCATGAAGCGCGGCGTGAGGATGCGCTCGGGCGCGGCGTACAGCAGCACCAGCTTGCCGCTCATCAGGTCGCGCTCGACGCGCCGGGCCTCGTCGCCGTCCAGCGATGAATTCAGGAAAGCCGCTGCCACACCGGCTTCGTGCAGGGCGCCCACCTGGTCGTGCATCAGCGCAATCAGCGGGCTCACGACGATGGCCACGCCCTGGCCGCCGCGGTGGCGCACGATGGCCGGCACCTGGTAGCACAGGCTCTTGCCGCCGCCGGTGGGCATCAGCACCAGCGCGTCGCCGCCGCCGACCGCGTGTTCGATGATTTCCTGCTGTGCGCCACGGAAGGCGGGGTAGCCGAAAACTTCTTGCAGTACCCGCAGCGCGGGTTCGGTGGACAGGGTGGCGGCGTTCATCGGCGCACAGATGGTAAGCCAGCGCTTGCCGCCATCGTGGCCCCTTGCCACCTGCTGCGGGGGGCACCCGGTGGCGTGCCCGCCTCCGGGCGTGACTCCGGGCCCGCCTTCGGGCGTGGGGCGGGGGATGGTCAGAACCGACCCCGGCGCGATAATCTGCGGCACGTCACCTCACACCGTTACAGCCGGAGCTTGAACCCATGGCCTCAGTCAACAAAGTCATCATCGTCGGCAACCTCGGCAAGGACCCCGAGGTGCGCTACATGCCCAGCGGTTCGGCCATCTGCAGCGTTAGTGTGGCCACCACCCGCCAGTGGAAGGACAAGACCAGCGGCGACAAGCAGGAAGAGACCGAGTGGCACCGCATCACGTTCTTCGACCGCATGGCGGAGATTGCCGGTGAGTACCTGAAAAAGGGCCGCTCGGTCTACGTGGAAGGCCGTCTGAAGACGCGGAAGTACACCGACAAGGACGGCGTCGAGAAGTACACCACCGAGATCGTGGCCACCGACATGCAGTTGCTCGGCGGCCGTGAAGGCGGCGGTGGTGGTGGTATGGGCGGTGGCGGCGACGACATGGGCGAGGCCCCGGCGCGCGCGCCGCGCAGTGCCCCGCCGGCCCGCTCCGCTTCGGCCCCGGCCCAGCGTCCCGCGCCCAAGACCAGCACGGGCTTCGACGACATGGACGACGACATCCCGTTTTGACGGTCCAGCTTTCATCGCCGCCCTCGGAGCGTCCGCGTCATGTGGCCGGCGTGGACGGCGGCGGCACCGGCACCCGCGTGCGCCTGCAGGCCCGTGACGGCCGCACCCTGGGCCAGGGCGACGCCGGCCCTTCGGGGCTGGCGCAAGGCACGGAACAGGCCTGGCGGCATGTGATGCAGGCCTTGATGGCCGCCTTTGAAAGCGCCGGCCTGTCGCCCGCCCCGCCCAGTGATATCGCCCTGGGTCTGGGCTTGGCCGGTGCCGGTGTGCCGTCGCAGCGCGCGGCTTTCCTTCAGGCCGACCCCGGCTTTGCGCTGTGCGTGCTGGACAACGACGGCGTCACCCAACTGCTGGGCGCCCACGCGGGCGGCGCAGGCATCGTGGTGGCCGCAGGCACCGGCAGCGTGGCAGCCGCGCGCGACGAGGCCGGCCGCACCCGCCAGTGCGGCGGCTGGGGTTACCCGGTGGGCGACGAAGGCAGCGGCGCCTGGCTGGGCCTGCAGGCCATGCGCCACGCCCACGCGGTGCTGGATGGGCGCGAGCTGCGCAGTGCCTTGTCGGCGGCCGTCTTCGACGAGGCTGGCGCCGATGCGCCGGCGCTGTTGAACTGGTGTGCGGGCGTGGGTGCGGGTGCAGGTGCAGGTGCAGGTGCAGGTGCAGGTGCAGGTGCAGGTGCAGACGCGCGGCGCTATGCCGCCCTGGCGCCGCTGGTCTTTGACGCCGCCGATGCGGGCTGCGCCACTGCGCGAGCGATGTTGCAGGCAGCAGCCGATGAACTGGCGCGTTTGGTGCACGCGCTGCAGCCTGAAGGCGGGGCTGGCCCGCCCTGGCCGCTGGTCGCCAGTGGCAGCGTCGGTGTTCGGCTGGCGCCGCTGTGGCCGCGGGCCTTGCGAGCGCGCCTCGTGTCGCCCGCGGGCGACAGCATGGACGGTGCGCTGCAGCTGGTGCGTGCCGTGCTGAGCAGCGCAAGATAGAGCCATGCAAATCGTTGGCCACATCCTTACGCCCACCGGCTTCGTGCGCGGCACGCTGACGATGGCGCAGGACCGCATCGCCCACATTGAAGGTGACGCGGTCGAAGAGGAAGCCGTGCGCGCCGATGCCCGCACGCCGCTGCTGCTGCCTGGTTTCATCGACCTGCATGTGCACGGCGGCGGCGGTGCCGACACGATGGAAGGCGGCACTGCCGTGGCCACGCTGGCACGCCTGCACGCGCAGCACGGCACCACCTCGTTGCTGGCCACCACCATGACGGCGCCGCTCGCAGAGATAGAGACCGCGTTGCGGGCCCTGGCGCCGGCCACCCTGCACCGCGCACCCGGCGCGGCGCGCGTGCTGGGCGTGCACCTGGAAGGCCCGTACATCAGCCCCGACAAGCTGGGCGCGCAGCCAGCCTTCGCCCGCCCGCCGTCGCTGGCCGAAATCCTGGCGCTGAACGACATCGCGACGATTCGTCTGGTGACCGTGGCGCCTGAGGTTGCCGGCAACCTGGCGCTGATTCCGGCGCTGGTGCAGGCCGGCATGCGCGTGCAGATCGGCCACACCGCGGCCACTTACGAGCAGGCCGTGCAGGCGCTGCAGCAGGGCGCCAGCGGTTTCACCCATCTCTTCAATGCGATGAGCGCGCTGCACCACCGTGCCCCCGGCGTGGCCGGCGCCGCGCTGGCGCACGGCCAGCATGCCGAGATCATTCCCGACCTGCTGCACGTGCACCCTGGCGCCATCCGCGTCGCCTTGCGTGCGATACCGGGCCTGTTCTGCGTCAGCGACGCCACGGCAGCCACCGGCATGCCCGACGGCGACTACCGGCTGGGCCGGCAGACCGTCACCAAGTGCCTGGGCGGTGTGCGCCTGGCCGATGGCACGCTGGCCGGCAGCACGCTGACGCTGGACCAGGCTTTGCGCAACCTCGTCGCCATCGGCCTGACGCTGGCCGAAGCCTCGGCGCGCTGCAGCCAGCATGCCGCGAACTACCTGGGCCTGGCCGACCGCGGCCGCCTGCAACCCGGCGCCTGGGCCGACGTGCTAGTGCTGGACGCCACCACGCTGCAGCTGCAGCAGGTGTGGGTGGAAGGCGAGCCCGTGCGCTGAACGGCGCGTCGCCCGTACAGTCCGGCCCTGATCCGCCCTGATCCGCGAGAGACCCTCAGGAGACACCATGAGCTTGCCGCACATCCCCAGTCCGGCGCCCCGCCTGACCGCCGCCGACTTCCAGCCCGAAGTGCTGAAGCTCTTCGACCAGTACGTGCACGGCGATTTGAGCCGGCGCGGTTTTCTCGACCAGGCGGCGCTGTTCGTCGGCAGCCCGGCGGCGGCGGTGGGCCTGCTGGCCGCGCTGAGCCCGCAGTTCGCCGCGGCGCAGGTGGTCAAGCCCGACGACGCGCGCATCGCCACGCGCCGCGCCAGCTTCCCGTCGCCCAGCGGGCACGGCACGGTGCAGGGCCTGCTGGCGCGGCCGATGCAGCCGGCCGGCAAGGTGGCGGCGGTGCTGGTGGTGCACGAGAACCGCGGTCTCAACCCGCACATCGAAGACATCACGCGCCGCCTGGCGGTGGAGGGCTACCTCGCCTTTGCGCCCGATGCGCTGGCCAGCTACGGCGGTTACCCGGGCAACGAAGACGACGCCCGCAGTGCCTTCGCCAAGGTCGACCATACCAAGGCGCGCGCCGACTTCCTGGCCGCCGCGCAGGCCCTGCGCGCCCTGCCCGAGGCCACCGGCAAGCTGGGCGTGGTGGGCTTTTGCTACGGCGGCGGCATGGCCAACTACCTGGCCACGCAAATGCCGGAATTGAACGCCGCCGTGCCCTTCTACGGCGGCCACCCGCCCGAGGCCGATGTGGCGAAGATTCAGGCGCCGCTGCTGATCCACTTCGCCAGCGACGACCCGCGCATCAATGCCGGCTGGCCGGCCTATGAAGCAGCGCTGAAGGCTGCCGGCAAGCGCTACGAAGCGCACATCTACCCGGGCACCCAGCACGGCTTCAACAACGACACCACGCCGCGTTTCGACGCTGCTGCGGCCAAGCTGGCCTGGGACCGCACGCTGGCCTTCTTCCGCCAGCACCTGGCGTGATCTGGCGGGCAAAGCGCCCTGCCGCCACGTTGGCGGCGGTGCTCGGGTTGGGCGGAGCCCTCTGCGCTCTCGGCGCGCTCGGCCTGGTCACCCCGGCACTCGCGCAGCCCAAGAAAGACACCGCGGTGCTGGCGATGTCGCTGGAGCCGCCTGGCCTGGACCCGACGGCCGGCGCGGCATCGGCCATCGCCGAAGTGGTGCTCTACAACGTTTTCGAGACGCTGATGAAGGTGCAGAGCGACGGCAGCACGGTGCCGCTGCTGGCCGCCGACTGGGCCGTCACGCCCGACCTCAAGACCTGGTCCTTCACGCTGCAGCGCGGTGTGAAGTTCCACAACGGCGAGCCCTTCGACGCCGCCGCCGTGAAGTTCAGCTTCGAACGCGCAGCGTTGCCCGGCAGCCCGAACAAAGACCGCGCGACCTTCGCCAACATCGAACGTTTCAGCGCACCGAACCCCTACGCCGTGGTGCTGCAGCTGAAGAACCCCAACCCCGACCTGTTGTTCCAGCTGGGCCAGGCCACGGCGGTGATCGTCGAGCCCAAAAGCACCGCCAGCAACGCCACCCAACCCGTCGGCACCGGGCCCTACCGGCTGGAGCGGTGGGCGCGCGGCTCGGCCGTGACGCTGACGCGCTGGGACGAGCATCGCGCCGCCAAGAGCGTCGCGCTGCGTCGCGTGCAGCTGCGTTTCATCAACGACCCCGCAGCGCAGGTGGCCGCGTTGTTGTCGGGCGATGTGGACGCCTTTCCGCGCGTGGCAGCGGCGCGCAGCCTGAAGCAGTTTCAGGGCATTCGGCGTTTTCAGGTCTTGATGGGTGCCAGCCGCGCCAAGACCATCCTGGCCATCAACAACCAGCGCCGGCCGCTGAACGATGTGCGTGTGCGCCGCGCCATCGCTGCGGCCATCGACCGCGCGGCTGTCATCGAAAGCAGCGCCGATGGTTTCGGCGTGCCCATCGGCAGCTATTACGTGCCCGGCGCGCCAGGTTATGTCGACACCACCGCGCTGAACCCCTACGACCCTGCGAAGGCGCGTGCACTGCTGAAGGAAGCCGCCAGGGACCTGGGCTTCACGCTGCCGCTGCAGCTGACGATGAAGCTGCCGCCCACGCCCTACGCGCGCCAGGGCGGCGAGGTGGTGGCGGCGCTGCTGGCGCAGGTGGGCATCAAGGCGAAGATCGAAAACGTGGAATGGGCGCAGTGGCTCAGTGGTGTCTACGGCCAGAAGGCCTACGACCTGACGCTCATCAGCCACGTCGAGCCGCTGGACTTCGGCAACTTCGCGCGGCCGAACTACTACTGGGGCTACGACTCTGCCGAATTCAAGGCGCTGTGGTCTCGCATCCAGGCGACGCTGGATGGCGCCGAGCGCAACAAGCTGATGGCCGAGGCCCAGCGCCTGGTGGCGCGCGATGCGGTCTCGGCCTACCTCTACCAGCCCACCTGGCTGACGGTGGCCGATGCCCGCCTGCGCGGGCTGTGGAAAGACATGCCGTTGATGGTGAACGACCTGTCGGTGCTGCGCTGGGAGTAGCTGCCCGGGCTGACGGTGGAGTGCTGGCGCGGCAGATGTGATGAGCGCGCGCGTCGGCGTTCAGTCGGTCGGCATCAGATGCGCGTCGTCGCCCCAGACCTCGATCTGCAGCGCACCGCCGGCAAAGCACAGGCGGTTGATGCCGGTGTTGGGGATGGCGCATGCGCGCAAGCCCGACAGCGGCAGGCCGTGCACCGACCGCCACAACATGTCGAGCACGCCGCCGTGCGTCACCACCACCAGGCGCTTGACTCCGGCACTCGTGCTGCCGTTCGCGCTGGCCGTGGCCGCCAGCTCTTTCACCGCACCCAGCACGCGGCTGTGGAACTGGCGCTGGCTCTCGCCGCCGGGCGGGGCGAAGTCGGCGTCCTGCTGCAGCCACAGTTGCCACAGGTCGGGGTGGCGGGCCTGAATGGTGGGCACATCCAGCCCTTCCAGCACGCCGAAGCTCTGCTCGCGCAGGCCGGCGACGGCCACCACAGGCATCTGCCAGGCTTCGGCCAGCGGCGCGGCGGTCTGGCGCGCACGCTGCAGGTCGCTGCTGAAGAGTTGATCGTGGTTCTCGGCGGCCAGACGCTGCGCCAGGCGCGCAGCCTGCCGTTCGCCGGTGGCGTTCAGCGGCACGTCGATCTGGCCCTGGAAACGCTGCTGGCGGTTCCAGTCGGTCTCGCCGTGGCGGATGAAGAGCAGGTCCAGCACGCGCTGGCTACTTCGCGAACAGCTGGCCGATGTCCTTGAAGGCCTTGAACTCGAGCGCATTGCCCGAAGGGTCCTTGAAGAACATCGTGGCCTGCTCGCCCACCTGGCCCGCGAAGCGCACACCGGGCTCGATGACGAACTTCACGCCCCGCTCGCGCAGGCGCGCAGCGAAGCTGTGGAACTGATCCCACTCCAGCACCACGCCGAAGTGCGGCACCGGCACGTCGTGGCCGTCGACCTCGTTGTGGTGCACGTCGGCCCTGGCCGGCGCCAGGTGCGCCACGATCTGATGGCCGAAGAGGTTGTAGTCGATCCACTCCGGGCTGCAGCGGCCCTCGGGGCAACCGAGCAGGCCGCCGTAGAAGGCGCGTGTGCTGGCCAGGTCGGCCACGGGAAATGCGAGGTGGAAGGGTGCGATGCGGCTCATGGCGGTGGCTGTGCGACGGAAGCCGGCATTGTCCGTGCTTGCTGGAAGCTGTGGCGGCTGCGGCAGATTCAGAAGCGCGACCTCTTGCTCAGGGCTGGCCGCGGCCGAGCGCCAGCACGCTGGCGTCGGTGCTGACGAGTTCCAGCGGGTAGCGCCGGCCGGCCACGTGGTCTTCCAGGCACTGCAGCACGAGCGGGCTGCGGTGCCGGGCTGCGCTGGCGCGCATCTCGTCGGCCGTGAGCCACAGCGTGCGCACGATGCCGGTGTCCAGTGCCAGGCCGGGCAGTTCATCGCCCACCGTGCCGCAATACGCCAAGCGCAGGTAGGTGATGTCTTCGCCCGCGCGGCCAGTACTGGCCGGGCGTTGAAAGCGCGCCAGGTAGACGCCCACCAATGCCTGGGGCGTGAACACGCGCGCGGTTTCTTCCAGCGCTTCGCGCACCACGCCCTGTTGCGGCGATTCCCCGGGGTCCAGATGCCCGGCCGGGTTGTTCAAGCGCAGGCCTTCGGGCGTGTGCTCTTCCACCAGCAGGTAGCGCGCCGGGCTGCCGCCGTCGCAGATGACGGCAGCCACGGTGACGCTCGGGCGCCAGCGGTCGGGCGGGCTCATGCCGTCAGGAAGGCGTGGGTACCGGGTCCGCTTGTGCCTTTATCCGTGCCTTCATCTGTGCTGCTTTCACCGCCAGGCGCGCGGCATGCAGCAGCGGCTCGGTGTAGCCGCTGGGCTGCGTTTCGCCCTTGAACACGAGGTCCAGCGCGGCGCGGTAGGCGAGGCTGGTGTCGAAGTGCCCGGCCATGGGCTGGTACAGCGCGTCGGCTGCGTTCTGCTGGTCCACCACCGCGGCCATGCGCTGGAAGGTGGCGTGCACTTGCTCGGGCGTGACGACGCCGTGGTGCAGCCAGTTGGCGATGTGCTGGCTGCTGATGCGCAGCGTGGCGCGGTCTTCCATCAGGCCCACGTCGTGGATGTCGGGCACCTTGCTGCAGCCCACGCCCTGGTCGACCCAGCGCACCACGTATCCCAGAATGCCCTGGGCGTTGTTGTCCAGCTCTTCCTGGCGTATGGCGGCGTTCCAGCCGGCCACCATGCCGGCGCTGACCACGGGCACGGTCAGCAGGCCTGTGAGCAGGCTCTCGCGCTGCGCTGCGTCGTCGATCTGTTCCAGTTCGGCCTGCACCGCGGCCACGTCCACCTGGTGGTAGTGCAGCGCGTGCAGCGTGGCCGCGGTCGGGCTGGGCACCCAGGCGGTGTTGGCACCGGCGCGCGGGTGCGCGATCTTCTGCTCCAGCATCGCCGCCATCAGGTCGGGCATGGCCCACATGCCCTTTCCGATCTGCGCCCTGCCACGCAGCCCGCAGGCCAGCCCCACCAGCACGTTGTTGCGCTCGTAGGCCTGTATCCACTCACTGTTCTTCATGTCGCCCTTGCGGCGCATGGGGCCGGCCAGCATGCCGGTGTGCATCTCGTCGCCGGTGCGGTCGAGAAAGCCGGTGTTGATGAAGGCGACGCGGCTCTTCGCGGCTTCGATGCAGGCCGCCAGGTTCACGCTGGTGCGGCGCTCTTCGTCCATGATCCCCAGCTTCACCGTGCTGTCGGGCAGGCCCAGCAGTTGCTCCACGCGGCCGAAGAGTTCACCCGTGAAGGCCACCTCGGCCGGGCCGTGCATCTTCGGCTTGACGATGTAGACGCTGCCGCTGCGGCTGTTGACGATGGGCGTTTCTTCGTCCAGACGGCCCCGGCGCTGCAGGTCGTGCAGCGCGATGGTGGTGGTGACGACGGCATCGAGGATGCCTTCGGGAATCTCGCGCCCGTCAGGGCCCCACAGCACCGAGGGGTTCGTCATCAAGTGGCCCACATTGCGCAGGAACATCAGGCTGCGGCCGTGCAGCACGATGTTCTCGCCTGCCGGCCCTTGATATCTGCGGTCGGCATTGAGGCGGCGCGTGAAGGTCTTGCCGCCTTTACTGACCTCTTCCGTCAGCGTGCCCTTCAAGACACCCAGCCAGTTGCGGTAGCCCAGCACCTTGTCTTCGGCGTCCACCGCGGCCACCGAATCCTCCAGGTCGAGGATGGTGGACAGCGCGGCTTCCAGCACCACGTCGGCGACGCCGGCCTTGTCGCTCTTGCCGATGGGCGCGGTGCGGTCGATGCGGATGTCGATGTGCAGCCCGTGGTGGCGCAGCAGCACGCTTCTGGGCGACGCGGCATCACCCTGGAAGCCGACGAAGGCCGACGGGTCGGCCAGGCCCACCGACCGGCCCGAGGCCAGCGTGACGCGCAGCCGGCTGCCCACCGTGCCTGCATCCACCGCTGTTTCTATCCAGTACCGCGTGCTGTCGGCATGGCTGCCTTCGTCCAACGGCAGCGCCTGGTCGAGCACCCCGCGCGCGAAGCTGATGACCCGCGCGCCGCGCACCGGGTTGTACGCGCCGGCGCGTGTGGCACCGCCTTCTTCAGATAGGGCGTCAGTGCCATACAGCGCGTCGTACAGCGAACCCCAGCGCGCATTGGCCGCGTTCAGCGCGTAGCGTGCGTTCAGGATGGGCACCACCAGCTGCGGGCCGGCCTGCAGCGCCAGTTCGGCGTCGACATTCGTGGTGGTGGCCTGCACCTGGGCTGGCTGCGGCAGCAGGTAGCCGATGCGTTCCAGAAAGCCGCGGTAGGCGGCCATCTCGGTGATGGGCCCGGGGTGGGCGCGGTGCCAGGCATCGATCTCGGTTTGCAGCCTGTCGCGTTCGACCAGGAGCGCCGCGTTCTGCGGTGCCAGGTCGCGCACGATGGCGTCGAAGCCGGCCCAGAAGGTGGCGCTGCTGACGCCCGTGCCGGGCAGGACTTCGTCGTCGATGAAGGTTTGCAGAACCTCGGCGACCTGCAAGCTGTGAATGGGTGTGCGCATGGCTGGCCTCAAGATGTTCACGGGTGCAAATGAGAATCTGGCCGAACTCTATTCGATATGCCCAGCGGCATTAAGCGCTTCGAAAGTCATGGATTTATGCGTTCAATCTGCATAATCAACATCCATGGATCGCCTGAAGCAGATCGAATCCTTCGTCGCCGTGGCCACCAAGGGCAGCCTCACGGCCGCCGCGCTGGCCGAGGGTGTGGCGCCGGCGGTCATCGGCCGGCGCATCGACGCGCTGGAAGAGCGGCTGGGCGTGAAGCTGCTGGTGCGCACCACGCGCCGCATCACGTTGACGCACGAAGGCAGCGCCTACCTCGAAGACTGCCAGCGTGTGCTGACCGACCTGGCCAGCGCCGAGGCCAGCGTCAGCGCCGGCGGCGTGAAAGCGAGTGGCCACCTGCGCATCACGGCCCCGGCCGGCTTCGGCCGCCGGCATGTGGCGCCACTGGTGCCGCGGTTCGTCGCCGCCCACCCCGACGTCAGCGTCAGCATGAACCTGAGCGACCGCGTCGTGGACATCGTCAACGAAGGTTTCGACTGCGCCGTGCGCGTGGGCGACCTGCCCGATTCCAGCCTCATCAGCGTGCGCATGGCCGACAACCGGCGGCTTTGCGTGGCCGCGCCGGCCTACCTGGCCCGCCGCGGCGCGCCGGCCATACCGGCCGACCTGATGAAGCACGACTGCCTGATGCTCAGCAGCGATGCCAGCCAGACCCGCGGCTGGGCCTTCCAGGTCGAAGGCGAAGTCACCCACCTGCGGCCCAGCGGCCCGCTGGACTGCAGCGACGGCCAGGTGCTGCACGACTGGTGCCTGCAAGGCCTGGGTCTGGCCTGGCGCAGCACCTGGGAAGTGGAAGCCGAGGTGGCCAGTGGCCGCCTGAAGGTGGTGCTGGAAGACTTTGCCGCGCCGCCCAACGGCATCTATGCCGTTTTCCCCCAGCGCAAGCATCTGCCGCTGCGCGTGCGGCTGTGGATCGATTTTCTCAAGCACACGTACGGCGAACCTGCGTACTGGGCCCCTGCGGCCGGCGCGCCTGCCAACCCTGCCACCCCCGCTGCACCGCCCGTGCCTTCGACGCCCGCGCTTTCGACGTCCGCGCTTTCGACGTCAGTCTTCCCACAGCCAGCCCAGAGCCGACCATGAACGAACTTCTCGCGGCCTACCGTTCTGTGTCCAACAACTGGGCTCAGCTGCAAGGCAGCCGGCTGTGTGGCTGCTGCAGCTGCGTGCAGATGTTCACGCCCGACGAGATCGTGGCCTGGACGGGCCTGGACATGCACAACATGGACGACCCGAAGGCCATCGACGCGCAGACCGCGCTGTGCCCGCGTTGCGGCAGCGAAGCCGTCATCGGCGACAAGTCGGGCTATCCCATCACCGCGGCCTTCCTGGCGCGCATGAACGAGGCCTGGTTCCAGCGCACCATCATTCGCAGGCCCGCGCCCAAGAGATAAGGCCCTGCGCTGGTTGCACAGGGCCTGCTGCCGCTTTCAAGAGCGGTTGCGGAGGCGCGGCCGCAGTGGCCAGCCCGCCGCATCACTTCATCGCTGCGGCCGCGTCGACCTCGCACTTCTTCATGAAGCTGGTCTTGGCGGCGCCCGCCAGCGCCCTGCCGTTTTTGTCGACCGCCTTGGCAGCGCAGGCCGAACCGGCACCCGCATCGCCCTCGCACTTCTTCATGAAGCTGGTCTTGGCAGCGCCGGCCAATGCCTTGCCGTTCTTGTCGATGGCCTTCGCCTCGCAGGTGGCGCTGGCGGCAAAGCTTTGGGCGGCAAACAGCGTGCAGGCGGCGAGCAGGGCGAAACGCAGGGTTTTCTTCATGGGGAATCCTCTTCAGTTGAATGGCGTGGTGGGTTGCCGGCGTGATTCCAACAGCTTCACAAGCGCCCGGCTACCGGTAAACGCCCGAGAGCCCCGGCGCGCCGACATCACCCGCGTCAGAGAATGCGTCGCGGGTGGGCCAAGGCCTCGTGCGCGGTGTGCAGGCGCCTGACGAGAACGCCGATGAAGGCCTTGTCGAAAAGGTGGCGCGTGCCGAGAGACAGCTTTTCCAGCGTGTCGGGCGTGAAGGCCAGCGTGGTGGCCTGCTGCGAGACCAGGATGTCGACCGTGTGCACCCGCAGCTCGGGGTTGGGCGCAAGGTAAGCCATTTCGCCCACCGTGCTGCCCGCGCCGATCTGCGCTGCCAGCTTGCCGTCGCGGTAGACCTCTACCTGGCCCTGGGTGACGATGTGGAAGGTGTTGCCCTCGTCGCCCTTGCGAAACAGCGCCTGGCCGTAGGTGTGGCGCTGCCACTTGGCACGGTGCACCACTTCCCACAGTTCCACATCACCGAAGCCGGCGAAGAAGTCGAGCGATCGCAGCAGCGTGAAACGCTCGGAATCCAGCACTTCCTGCAGCGGCCCGCGCGCCAGCGTCTTGTCGGCGCTGAGCACGGACAAGGCCTGCGCGAACTCTTCCCAGGTTGCCGGGCGAAGGTCGCGGTCCTTGGCCAGGCAACGTTCGACAAGCGCTTGCAGCGCCAGCGGCACGCCCTCGCGCAGCGTTGCCAGCGAGGGCGGCTTGCCGTGGTAGATCTGATGCATGATGGCCTGCTGCTGCTGGGCATCGAAGGGCGGACGCCCAGCGATCAGGTGGTACAGCACACCGGCCAGCGAATAGATATCGGCCCTGCCGTCGAGCACGTCGCCGTCCAGCTGCTCGGGCGACATGTAGGCCAGGCTGCCCACGCGGTAGATCTGCGTCTGTTCTGCGGTCTGGTTGAAGACGCTGCCGAAGTCGGTCACCTTCACCTGCGTGATCTGCTCACCGTCCAGCTCGATCAGCAGGTTGGCCGGTTTCACGTCGCGGTGGATCAGACCCTGGCGGTAGCAGTAGCCCAGCGCCATCGCGCACTTGAAGCCGATTTCGATGATCTGCGCCAGCGGCAACAGGCTGTCGGCGCGGCAGAAGCGGCGCAGCGTGCCTCCGCTGACATATTCCATCACGAGGTAAGGCGCGTCGACATCGGCCACGGCGTCGTGAATCTGCACCACGCCCGGGTGGTGAAGGCGGCCCACCAGCGCGGCTTCAGCGGCGAAGAAGCGTTGCTGGAAGTGCATTTCGCGCGAATTCGGCATCACGCCCGGCCGCACGCGCTTGATGGCGACGTCGGCATTGGCAAACGTGTCGTGCGCGAGAAAGACTTCGCTGGTCGCGCCTTCGCCGATCTTGGCCTTCACGCGGTACTTGCCGATGTGGCTGGGCAAGCCGGGCTCGGGCGGTACGGCATCAGAGGCAGCGAGTTTGGGCAGCGGCATGTCGGGTGGGGGTGGACGCTGGTTGCGAACGCCGGTTCATTGTGGCGCGAAGCCCCCTGCGGCAATGGCGCGGTGGAAGGGGGCAAAAAGTAGAATCGCACGATGATCAAAGTCAAGCACGAGTTGCAGCAGGCCTTGCAGGGTGCGCTGGCCGAACTGGCTGCTGCGGCCGGTGTGGCCGCTCCGCCTGCGGCTTTCGAATCGCCCAAGCAGGCCGCGCATGGCGACCTGGCCGTCACCGCGGCCATGCCGCTGGCCAAGGCCTTGAAGAAGAACCCGCGCGAGATCGGCGAAGCGCTGGTGCGCGCGCTGCAGGCCACGCCGGCCTTCCAGCGCTGGGTGCAGGCGCTGGAAATCGCGGGTCCCGGGTTCATCAACCTGCGCCTGGCGCCTGCTGCCAAGCAGGCGGTGGTGCGCGAGGTGCTGGCCGCAGGCGCGACGTATGGGGCCACACAAGGTGCGCAGCCGGCCGACCCGGCAAAGCCTGGCAAGCGCGTGATGGTGGAATTCGTCTCCGCCAACCCCACCGGCCCGCTGCACGTGGGCCACGGTCGCAACGCGGCGCTGGGCGACAGCATCAGCAACCTGCTGGCCACGCAGGGCGCCGAGGTGCAGCGCGAGTTCTATTACAACGACGCCGGAGTGCAGATCAACAACCTGGCGGTCTCCACGCAAGCGCGCCTGAAGGGCCTGAAGCCGGGCGAGCCGGGCTGGCCCGAGGCGGCCTACAACGGTGAATACATCGCCGACATCGCCGCCGACTTCGCCGCGAAGAAGACCGTGCGCGCCGATGACCGCGCGTTCACCGCCAGCGGCGATGTGGACGACCTCGACGGCATCCGTCAGTTCTCGGTGGCCTACTTGCGCCACGAACAAGACCTCGACCTGCAGGCCTTCGGCGTGCACTTTGACCACTACTTTCTGGAAAGCAGCCTCTACACCAGCGGCCGCGTCGAAGACGCCGTGAAACGCCTGGTGGCCGCCGGCAAAACGTACGAGGAAGGTGGCGCGCTGTGGTTGCGCACCACCGACTACGGCGACGACAAGGACCGCGTGATGCGCAAGCAGGACGGCACCTTCACCTATTTCGTGCCCGACGTGGCCTATCACGTCAACAAGTGGGAGCGCGGCTTCACCCAGGTCATCAATGTGCAGGGCACCGACCACCACGGCACCGTGGCGCGTGTGCGCGCCGGTCTGCAGGCCCTGTCCGAGAAATACAGCCTGGGCGTGCCGGCTGGTTACCCCGACTACGCGCTGTACAAGATGATCCTCGTGATCAAGGACGGCCAGGAGGTGAAGCTGAGCAAGCGCGCCGGCGACTACGTCACGCTGCGCGACCTCATCGAATGGACCAGTCGCGACGCGGTGAGGTTCTTCCTGAGCAGCCGCAAGAGCGACGCAGAATTCGTGTTCGACATCGACCTCGCGCTGAAGGCCAGCGACGAAAACCCGGTGTTCTATGTGCAGTACGCCCATGCACGCATCTGTTCGGTGCTGACGGCTTATGCCGAAAAACAGGCAGACAAAGACCCCGGCGGGCGCGACTTCGCAGATGCCGACCTTTCGCTGCTCACCGCGCCCACCGAAGCCGCGCTGATGCTGAAGCTGGCCGACTACCCCGGCATGCTGACGCGCGCCGCCGCTGACCTGGCGCCGCACGACGTGGCCTTCTACCTGCGCGAGCTCGCTGCAGCGTTTCACACCTATTACGCGGCCGAGCGTTTCCTCGTCGACGACGCCGCGCTGGCGCGCGCGCGAATGGCCTTGCTCAGCGCCACCGCGCAGGTCTTGAAGAATGCGCTGGCGCTGCTCGGTGTTTCGGCGCCCGAGGCCATGTCGCGAGAAGTGGCGCCGGTTGCGCCGGGCGCGGAGGTGGCCGCATGAAGAGCGCGACACGACAACGCGGCGGTTTCGTGCTCGGCGTGATCGCCGGGCTGCTGATCGGGCTGGCGCTGGCGCTCGGCGTGGCGCTGTACATCACCAAGGCGCCGGTGCCCTTCATCGACAAGGTGCCGCAACGCACCGCTGAACAAGACCGGGCCGAGATCGAGAAGAACCGCAGCTGGGACCCCAATGCGCTGCTGGGCGGCAAGCCGGCCAAGCCCTTGAACGCGCCCGTCGAGGCGGCCTCGGGCGTGGCGGTGCCCGGGCCAGCGGTCGCTTCGGCGCCGGCGGCCAGGCCGACGACACGCGACCCGGCAGCCATCCTGGCCGGAGCGCCTGTGCAGGCGCCAGGGCCTGTGCCCGCGCCTGCGCCGGCTCCCGCACCTGCACCCGCACCCGCACCTGCACCCGCACCCGCACCCGGCCCTGCAACTCCCAGCGCTGACAAGTTCATCTACTTCGTGCAGGCCGGCGCCTACACCCGGCCCGAAGACGCCGAACAGCAGCGCGCCCGCCTGGCCATGCTGGGCCAGGAAGCCAAGGTCAGCGAGCGTGAGCAGGCCGGTCGTGTGGTCTACCGCGTGCGCATGGGTCCTTACCCGAACCGCGACGACGCCGATGGTCTGCAGGGCAGGCTGCAGCAGCAAAGTATCGAATCGCAGATTGTCCGCGCCGAACGCCCCTGAAGCGTTAGGTCTTCAGGCGCGGCACACTCGGAACCACTGCTCCGCTGGAACTCGTCCCCTTGAGTCGACTCCATCCGTGCCCTTCCCCCCACTCGAAAGGATCTGAATGAACCGGCGCGACTTTTCCTCACTGCTGGCTGGTGCTGCCGGCGCAGGTTTGGGCATGACGGCTGCGGGCGGGGCCCTGGCTCAGGGCGCGCCCGAGGAAGGAAGGCAGTACGTACGCCTGCAGACCCCGGCGCCTGTCACCTTGTCTGACCCGGCGAAGAAGATCGAAGTGGTCGAATTCTTCTGGTACGGCTGCCCGGCCTGCTTCGCATTCGAGCCCACCGTCGGGGCCTGGAGCAAGCGTCTGGCCGCCGATGTGCAGTTCCGTCAGGTGCCGTTTGCCTTCATCGGCCCGCTGGAGCACCAGAAACTCTTCTACGCGCTGGAAGAGATCGGCCAGCGTGAAGCGCTGCAGCGCCGCATCTTCAACGCCATCCACATCGAGAACCGCCGCATCAACACCGAGTCCGACATCGTGGCCTTCGTCACCGCCAACGGTGTGGACCGCGCCAAGTTCACCGACGCCTGGAAGTCCTTCGGCGTCAACACGAAGATCAGCCGCGGCAAGCAGTTCTCCAACGCCTACAAGATCGACGGCGTGCCCACCGTGGGCATCCATGGCCGCTTCTTCACCTCGCCAGCGCTTGCCGGCAGTGCCGACCGCGCCGTCGCAGTGGCCGACTTCCTGATCCAGCGCGTGCGTCAGAACACCTGATCACGGACGCTCCTCTCCACCACGCCCGTCGCCGTTGCAGAACGGATGTCCCGGAGCTTCAGGCTGAAAAGGTCGAGAGCTGGACCGGAAGGCTTCGGCCTGCAAGCGTGCGCGCCTAGATGGATTGCCTGGGTCAACACGCGGGCTTGGGCTGAGTTGCCAGGGAAGCATCCAGCTGCAATGGCAGTGCACGAGCGTTGCTGATGGCTGATGCCCGCGCACAGCCCGCAAGCACTGCACAATGCGCGGCGCTGACGCTTTAGCCATTGATATGCCTGCTTCTTGCAACGACCCCGCTGCAAACCCTGAGCCTGATTCCGTCAGCCCGTCGTTAGCCGACGCCGATCGGCGCCTGGCCCTGATGCGGATGGCCTCGCCCTGGGCTGCGGCGATGCTGCCTGCTGGTGCCTCGACCGCAGTTGCTGCAACAAGCCCGCCGGCGGTTCCCGCTCCCACGAACGGCCACCCCTCTGCAGGCCGTTGGGTGCACGGGTTTGCAGCCTACGGATTGCCCAAATACGGCAGCGACTTCACGCACTTTGACTACGCAGAGCCCCGTGCCCCGGTGGGCGGCACCGTCAAGCTTCGCAATCCTGACCGCCGCAGCAGTTTCGACAAGTACAACCCCTGGACTACACGTGGCAATGCACCGGCTGGCGTGCTGATCTGGATGGTCGAGGGCCTGTGCCATCTGGCGATGGACGAGCCGATGAGCATCTACGGGCTGCTGGCCGAGGCCCTGTGGGTCGAGCCAGATTTCTCGGCCGTGACTTTCAGGCTGCGACCCGAAGCGCGTTTCAACAACGGCGACCCGGTGCTGAGTGAAGACGTGCGCCACAGCTACGAGATGTTGGCCAGCAAGGAAGCATCACCGCAATTTCAGACCGCGGTGGCCGACATCGCCCGCGTGTTGACACCAGATGCGCGCACGGTGCGCTTCGAGTTCAAAGGCAAGGGGCGCGACTTCATCTTTACCGCCGCCACCATGCCGGTGTTCAGTCGCAAGTGGACGGCAGGGCGCAAGTTTGACCAAGTCGTCACCGACTACCCCATCACCAGCGGCCCTTGCGTGATCGACCGCGTCGACATGCCCAGGCGCATCGAATTCAAGCGTTTGCCCGACTACTGGGGACGCAACCTGCCGGTGCGGCGCGGGCACTTCAACTTCGAGCGTGTGATCTACCGCAACTACACCGACAACGCGGTGGCTTTCGAGGCCTTCAAGGCCGGTGAGTTTGATCTGTTCAAGGAGTACAGCTCACGCGCGTGGGTGCGCCGCCACAAGGGCGCCAAGTGGGAAGACGACCGCATCCAGAAGGTCGAGCTCAAAACCGGCTTTGGTCAGCAACTGCAAAGCTACCAGCTCAATCTGCGCCGGCCCAAATTTCAGGACATCCGCGTGCGCGAGGCGCTGGGCTACACCTACGACTTCGACACCCTGAACAAGACGGGCGCGTTCACCCGTGCCAGCAGCGTCTTCAACAACTCCGAGTTTGCAGCGGCCGGCCTGCCCAGTGCGGGCGAGTTGAAAATTCTGGAACCCTTTCGCGCCGAGTTGCCACCCCGCGTGTTCGGCCCACCCTGGGTGCCGCCCAGCACCGCCAACAACCCCAAGGCGGTACGCGAAAACCTGCTCAAAGCCCGCGCCTTGTTGGAAGAAGCTGGCTGCAAACTGGATTCAGAAGGCAAGCTGCGTCTTCCCAGCGGCGAGCACCTGACGGTGGAATACATGGTGCCCCGCAACGCCAACATCGTGGATTGGCAACGCAACCTGGACAAGCTGGGCATAGAACTCAAAGACCGGTTGGTCGACTTTGCGCTGTACAGCCGCCGGCTGGACGAATACGACTTCGACATGGTGGGCATCGTCGAAGGGCGTTTCACGCTGCCAACAGCCTCTACGCAGGCCGCGATCTACGGCAGCAGGTCGGCCGACGAGCCCGGCAACATCAACTACCGCGGCGTCAAGAGCCGCGCTGTCGATGCCGCCATCGAAGCCATGAACCGCGCGGCCACGCTGGAGGAGTTGCGTGACGCAGCGCGTGCGATGGACCGCGTGGTGATATGGAATTTTTGGCAAATCCCCGACCTGTGGGCGTCGCGCGAGCCTTTCTCTTGCTGGAACAAGTTTGCGCGCCCCGATAAGGCGCCGCCCTACTTCCAGGCCGACACCCTGATCAACGGCTTTGTCGAATGGGGCCCGTGGCCGCTGTGGGCCTGGTGGGACAAGTCCAAGAGCCTGGCTACCGGCACGGACAGAGCCTGAGCGAGACTGGCCACCATGCTGATCTACATCCTCAAACGCCTGGGTCTGATGATCCCCACCTTGCTGGGCGTGCTGACCATCACCTTCGTGGTGATGCAGTTCGTACCCGGCGGGCCGGTGGAACAACTGATGGCCGAAGCGCGTGCAGGCTCGGGCGGCGACACCGGCGGCTACAAGGCCGGCCGCGATCTGAACAAGCAACAACTGGAGGATCTGAAGAAGCTGTATGGCTTCGACAAGCCCGCCCATGTGCGCTATTTCGAGATGCTGGCCGGCTTTGCCCGCTTCGACTTGGGCACGAGCTTTTTGTACAACAAGGACGTCTGGACGCTGATCAAGGAGAAGCTGCCAGTCTCGATGTCTTTGGGCTTGTGGACCTTTTTGATCAGCTACATGGTCAGTATTCCGCTGGGCGTGGCCAAGGCCGTCAAGGAAGGTTCGCGCTTTGACCTGGTGACCACGGGCTTTGTGCTGCTGGGCTACGCCATTCCCGGGTTTGTTCTGGGCATCTTGCTGATCGTGCTGTTGGCTGGCGGCACCTTCTGGGATGTATTTCCTCTGCGCGGCCTGACCAGCGACAACTGGGCCGAGCTGTCGCTCTTGGGCAAGATTGCCGACTACTTCTGGCACCTGACCCTGCCGCTGATCTGCCTGGTCATCACGAGTTTTGCGGTGGTCACGCTGCTGACCAAGAACACCTTCGTCGAAGAGATTCGCAAGCAGTATGTGCTGGTGGCGCGGGCCAAGGGCCTGAGCGAAAATCGTGTGCTCTACAAACATGTGTTTCGCAATGCGCTGATTCCGCTGGTGACTGGATTTCCCGCAGCGTTTGTGGGCGCCTTCTTTACCGGTGCGCTGCTGATCGAGACGCTGTTCTCGCTGGACGGTCTGGGCCTCTTGAGCTATGAAAGCGTGGTGCGGCGCGACTAC
>JBBSCV010000007.1:0-25675 GCA_038249925.1 Burkholderiales bacterium | reverse complement strand
TCGGTGATGCCGGGCGACTTCACCACCTTGGTCGGCGGTGTGGCCACGCTCATCGAGAGCTTCGGCGCGATCAGCGTCGAACTGGTCGATTCCGCCGGCGTTGCGCTGAACCTGCGCAGCGGCCAGACGGCCAGCATCCGCATCCCGCTGGCCACACGCAGCCCGAACCCACCGGCCACCGTGCCGCTGTTCTTCTTCGACGACGCATCTGGCCGCTGGCTTCAGGAAGGCACCGCCACGCTGACCGGCACCGCGCCGAACCGGTATTACCAGGGCACGGTCAACCACTTCAGCATCTGGAACGCAGACCAGGTGATGGAAACCGTGCAGGTCACCGGCTGTTTGGCCGATGCGACCGGCGCACGACTTTCCGGCGCCAGCGTCTTCAGCGAGGGGGTGGACTATTCCGGCGCCAGCAGCGTCTTCACCGACAGTGCCGGCAACTTCACCATCCCCATCCGCCGCAGCAGCCTGGCCACGCTCGTCAGCGTTGCCAGCGGATTGCTGAGCAACACCCTGGGTGTGGGTCCGTTTGCCACAAACACCACCTTGCCGGCCTGCCTCGCGCTGGGCCAGACGGGTGCCGGCATCACGATGAAGCTGACCTGGGGTGCGCTGCCCGACGATCTGGACTCTTACCTCATCACGCCCAGCGGCACCACCGTGTACTACAGCAACGAAGGCAGCCTGACGAGCGCCCCGTTTGCCAATCTGGACGTCGATGACACTTCCAGCTACGGTCCGGAAGTCGTCACCCTGACGCGCCTGATGGTCGGCACCTACAAGTACGCAGTGAACAACTACAGCGGTTATGGCGATGGGCCCATCGCGAGCAGCAGCGCGCGCGTGGAGTTGAACATTCCAGGTCGTCCTGCCGAGCTGTTCACACCGCCGGCCACCGGCGAGACGGCCAGCACCGACTACTGGCTGGTCTTCGAGTTTGAGGTCGATGCGCAGTGCAACGTGACCGTGCGGCGCCAGGGCAGCTACACCGGCGTCGAGCCCACTGCCCCGTCGGTGGCCAACCCGATCTACTGCACCAGGCCGGGCAGCTGACCGCGGGGCTCTGCCCTGCAGCAGCGACGCACGCGCTTCTTTGAAAGGCACTGCATGCACAAGTTGTCTAGCACCTGGGTACTCCTCGCCTGCATGTGGGCCGCGCCGGCCTGGTCGGATGAAGGCATGTGGACCTTCAACCAGTTTCCCGCGGCCAACGTCAAGGCCAAGTACGGCTTCGAGCCAACGCAGGCCTGGCTCGATCACCTGCGGCTGGCATCGGTGCGCATCGCAGGCGGCTGCTCGGCGTCGGTGGTTTCGCCCGGCGGGCTGGTGATGACCAACCACCATTGCGCGCGCAGCTGCATCCAGGACGTGGCCGGCTTGGCGAAGAAGGACTACAACCGCGACGGCTTTCTGGCCGCCAAGGCAGCCGACGAACCGCGCTGCCCGGGTATGGAGCTGAACCAGCTCAGCGAGATCAGCGATGTCACCGCGCGGGTGCAGGCCGCCACGGCCGGCGTGGCGGGCGACAAGTTCTTCGACGTCCAGAACGCGGCTATTGCGGCCATCGAAAAAGAATGCGCAACATCGGACGAATGGCGCTGCGAAGTCGTCAGCCTGTACCGCGGCGGCCGCTACGACCTTTACCGCTACCGCCGGTTTCAGGACATCCGGCTCGTGTTCGCGCCAGAAGATGCCATTGGCTTCTTCGGCGGCGACCCCGACAACTTCATGTTCCCGCGCTACAACCTGGACGTGTCTTTCGTGCGGATTTACGCCGCCGATGGACAGCCGATGAAAATGGAAAATCATCTGGCCTGGTCCGATGGCAGCATGCGCGAAGGTGATCTGACCTTCGTTTCGGGCAACCCCGGGGGCACCTCTCGCGAATTCACGCGGGCGCAGCTGGACGACGACCGTGACTGGCGGCTGCCCGCGCAGATGAACATAGCTTCCGAGTTTCGCGGTTTCATCACGCAGTACCAGACCCGCGGCGCAGAGCAGAAGCGCCATTCGAACGACCAGCTGTACGGTTACGAGAACTGGCTCAAGTTGATGAAGGGCCAGCACGCGGCGCTGGCAGACAAGGCGTTTTACGGCCAGCTCGTGCAACGCGAGCAAGACTTTCGCGCCCGGGTGCAGGCTCAGCCCGAACTCGAACGGCAATACGGCAAGGTCTGGGACGAAATGGCCGAAATCGTGCAGCGGCGGCAAGCCCTGCGCAAGCCCCACGGCGCGCTCGAGCGGGGCATCAATTCCGATCTGTTCCGCATCGCGCGTCGTCTGGTGCGCTATGCCGCCGAAGTGGGCAAACCCAACGGCGAAAGACTGAAGGAATTCACAGATTCACGCTTGCCGCAGTTCAAGCAGGGCCTGCTGGCGAAGCAGCCCATCTACCCGGAACTGGAGACCGCGACGCTGGGCTGGTCGCTGACGAAGCTGCGCGAAGACCTGGGGCCCGATCACCCGCTCGTCAAGCGCCTGTTTGCCAGCCGCAGCCCGACCGACGTCGCCCGCGCGGCCGTGCAGGGCAGCCGCCTGGCCGACCTGCGCACCGACCGCGACGGCAACGCGACAGGTGGCTTGCGCAAGGCTCTCTTCGACGGCGGCAAGGCGGCCATCGATGCCTCGAATGACCCGATGATCGAACTGGCGCGTGCGCTGGATGCCGACGCGCGCGCCATTCGCACGCGGGTCGAGACCGAGGTCGATGGCCCGCTGAGGCAGGCGCAGGAAAGGCTGGCCCGCGCCCGCTTCGCGGTCTACGGCACCAGCAACTACCCCGACGCCACCTTCACGTTGCGGTTGTCTTACGGCGTCGTCAAGGGCTATGTCGAGAACGGCACCGCAGTGCCGCCTTTCACCACCATCGCCGGCGCCTTCGCGCGCCACACGGGGGCCGAGCCATTCGCCTTGCCTGCGTCGTGGCTGGCCGCGAAGGGCCGGCTCGGAGGCCTCGTCCCCTTCAATTTCGTCACCAACAACGACATCATCGGCGGTAATTCAGGCTCACCGGTGGTCAACCGCATGGGCGAAGTCGTCGGTCTGGTCTTCGACGGCAACATCCATTCGCTCGGCGGCGACTACGGCTTCGACGAAGCGGTCAATCGCACGGTCGCCGTGCACTCGGCGGTGGTCCTCGAAGCACTGGACAAGGTCTACGGCGCGCAACGTCTGGTCGAAGAAATACGGGGCGGCACATCGCGATGACCAGTCCGAGCCCTCAGGGCCTCAAGTGGCGCACGAAGAAGTCGGTTTGCGCGCGGTCTCGGTAAAGCCGCAATTTCTTGCTCGACAAGCCATGCGTCTGGCCGGGGAAGATGACGGTTTCGAAGAGGCGGCCTTCAGCCTGCAACGCGCTGATCAACTGCAGCGAATTCTCGAACAGCACGTTGTCATCGGCTGTGCCATGCATCAGCATCAGCGGGCGTGACAGCTTTGCGGCGCGCTGCGTCAGATCGGTCTGGGCATAGAACTTCGCGGTCTCGCCGCTGGGCAGGCCCAGATAGCGCTCGGTGTAGGCGGTGTCGTAGAGGCGGAAGTCGACCACTGGCGCTCCGGCGACAGCGGCAGCGAATGGCGTGTTGTCATCGAGCATCGCCCGTGCAGCCAGAAACCCGCCGTACGACCAGCCACGCAGGCCCATGCGCGCTGGATCGACGGCTTTCACCCGCGACGGCAACTGCCGTGCGACGGCAAACAGATCGGCCACCTCGACCTGCCCGAAAGCGCGGAAGTGAGCGCGTGTGAAGTCGCGGTCGCGACCGCCCATGCCGCGGTTCTCCACCAGCAACACGCCGAACCCCAGGCGTTGCCAATGGGCGTAAAGCGGGGTCGAGGGGTCGTAACGCCAAGCCACACCGAACGGTCCCGGCCCGCCGTACGCGTCGACGATGACCGGGTGCAAGCCCGGCGCCTGCGCAGCGTCGGCCGTTTCGCGCACAGGCGGCATGTACAACGCGTTCAGCAGCGTCACGCCGTCGGCAGCGCTGAACCGCAAAACCTGCACCTTCGGCACGATTCGCGCGAGCAAGGGGTCGGGCTCGCTGCCGGTCAGCGCGGCCGGCTGCACCTTGTTGTCGACGGTTTGTATCTGAATGCGGGGTGGGCGGCCCCAGGTCGACTCGGTCACGAGCATCCGGTTGCAATCCTTGTCCGCCCGCGCGCTGCGCCATCGCTGTTCTGGCCCGGTGTCCAGAGGCCGCGTGCGGCCATCGCGCCCCAGCACCAACAAGCCTCTCGCCATACCGCCTTGTTGCATGGCCGTGAAGACGATGCCTGACTTGCCGGCGCAGACCGCTGCCGCCACCGCTTCAGGCTGCGTTGTCAGCATCCTGCGCTCGCCGTTCACGCGGTTGACTTGCCACAGTTGCCGACGACCCGAACTCTCGCTGGACCACAGCAACGAACTCTTGCCCGACAGCGGCTGATCTTTCAGTTCGATGAGATCGTTGTGCACCTCGACCCAGGCCGCATCGCGCTCGACCAGCAGCGTGTGCGGCGGCAACGGCGGGTCTGGAAACTCCACCAGATGCAGCGTCGTCTGGTCGCGGGGCATCCACTGCAGCCATGGCGTGCCGTCGGCAAACCAGCCTGCACGCACGAGATATTCAGCCTCGGGCGGTGTTGGCAAAGGGCGCGCGATGCCAGTGGCGGCTTCGATGACCACGGCCCGCAAGCGCGCATTGGACTCTCCAGCCGCTGGGTAGCGCTGCTGCGTGCTGCTGCTGCCTTGGGCGCGAATCTGCATGCGGTTGTGGATGGGGACAGGGCTTTCGTCGACTTCCATCGCCAGCAGATGGCGACCGTCGTGCGACCACCAGAAACCTTCGAAGCGCTCGAACTCCTCGGCAGCGATGAATTCGGCAAGACCGGTGCTGAAGGTCTCGCTACCTGTGGTGGTCAGCCGACGCGGCGCGGCGCCCACCTCGGCGCCGGTCAAAGGCTGAACCCACAGGTCGTTGCTTTGCACAAAGGCGAGCTGTGTTCCCTCGCGGTCGCATCGGGGGTCGCGTGCCGGCGCACCGGCTGAGATGCCCAGTCGCCTGAAGACCGGCGTCGAGCCCGGCTCCGCAGCGCCCGCTTTTGCCAGATCGATGAGAAACAACGACCCGGCCAATGGCACGATCAGGCGTTCATCGCGCTGACCACACCATTGGTAGGCGGTAATGCCGCGTTGCATCATGCGACGCCGCTCGAGTGCCATTTTCTCGGCTTCGGTCAACGTCTCGGCGGCGTTGCCGATCAGGTCGGCCGAAGACGCGATTCGGCGCGGCTGGCCTTCCGGCAATGGGCGCAGCCAAAGCTCCAGCACCTCGCTGTTCGCAGCGGAGGGCTGCAGATAGCTCACAAAGCGGCCGGCCGGCGACATGCGCGCTGCGATTGGCAAGCGGCCCTGCAGCGGCGGCTCGGCGTGAATGCGTTCGAGCGAAATGGGTGGCAGCGGCGCATCGTCACCGGCTGCAGCTGCCGCCGTGGCGATGAGCAGGCCGAAGCCAGCAACCCATCGGCCGGAGAGAACGCGAGAGCAGTGCGCCATGCCTGATGGTAGCGACACGATGCCGTCCCCGGGCTTGCCCTCTGCCCAGCTTGCGCGCCGCAGCCCTAGCATGCCCACAGCCGCGCCTTGCGGCCCCAGCCTGGCCCCCGCATGCAACAACTATCCGGCCTGGACGCCACCTTCCTGTACCTGGAAACCCCGGAGATGCCCATGCACGTGGGGGCACTCCACGTCTTCGAGCTGCCGGCAGGCGCGAAGGGCAAGTTCGTCACCACCCTGCGCCAGCACATCGAGAGCCGCCTGCCCATCACGCCGGTGCTGCGCCGGCGCCTGTGGTGGATGCCGCTGAACCTGGCCAACCCCGCGTGGGTGGATGCCGTGCCAGACATGAAGCAGCACATCGTGGAGGTGAAGCTTCCCAAGGTGAACGGCCAGAGCCCTGGCCTGCCCGAGCTGGAAGCCGCTGTTTCCAGGCTGCACCCGGTGCTGCTCGACCGCAAGAAGCCGCTGTGGAAGTTTCATGTCTTCGAAGGCCTGGCCCCGGCTGCCAATGGCCTCAAGCGTGTCGCGCTCTACACCCAGCTGCACCACGCCGCCGTGGACGGCCAGGCCGCAGTGGCGCTGGCCAACGCCATGCTCGACGTCAGTGCGCAGCCGCGTGCCATCGCGGTGCAGCCGTCGCGCCGCGTGCGCGTCTTCAAGCTGGAGATGACCGAGATGCTGCGTGGCGTCATCGGCAACCAGGCGCAGAAGGTGGCCGAGATCGTGCGCAGGCTGCCCGCCACGGTGAGCACGCTGAAGAACGCGGCCAGTGCAGCGGTATCGACGTCTTCGCTCATCACCGGCAAGGCCGGATCTGGCAACTTGACACTGGCGCCCCGCACGCCGCTGAATGTGTCGGTGACGACCGGGCGCGCCTTCGCCACCGTCACGCTGCCATTGCCTGAACTGAAAGCCATCGGTCGCGCCTTCGACGCCACCATCAACGACATGGTGTTGATGGTGTGCAGCAGCGCCTTGCGTCGTCACTACGCCATGAAGCGCACGCTGCCGCGCAAGAGCCTGGTGGCCGCGGTGCCGATTTCGCTGCGAGAGAAGGGCAATGCCAACGCCGACAACCAGGCCAGCATGAGCTTCATCAGCCTGGGCACGAACATCGCCGACACGCAGAAGCGGCTGGCTCACGTGAAGGCCGCCACCGCGGCCATGAAACACACCATGGGAGGCCTGAAGAGCGTCTTGCCCACCGACTTTCCGTCGCTGGGCATACCCTGGCTCATCGAGGCCGCCACTGCGCTCTACGGCAAGGCCAGGGTGGCCGACCGCATTCCGCAGGTGGCCAATCTGGTCATCAGCAACGTGCCCGGGCCGCCCGTGCCGCTGTACATGGCCGGCGCACGCATGGTGACCAATTACCCGGCCTCCATCGTCGTGCACGGCATGGCCCTGAACATCACGGTGCAGAGCTACGACCAGAGCCTGGACTTCGGCCTCATGGCCGATGCCGCGGCCATGCCCGACGTGCGCGCCCTGGCCGAGGCCATCCAGATCGCCTTCGACGACCTGCGTGCCTTGCCACGGCCCGGTGAAGAGGACCCCGACGCGCCTGCGCCAGAAAGCCTGGCGCGCAAGACCGGCAAGCGCATCGCTGGCGGCGTGGCCGGCGCCGTCACCAGCACCCTCGGCAAAGCCACACGCGGCATGGTGGGTACGGTGATGGGGGCGGTCAGGGACGCCGCTGTCTCACAAGCGACAGGCCGCATTCGGGCAAGTGCTAGATCGCTGCCCCCAAAAAAGAAGGACCGTGCGGGCTAGCATGCGTGAATGAGGTTTCCGACGCGCCGGCGTAGACCGGCCCCCGCGCCGTTCGCACCGTTGAACGCTGAAGAGTTGGTTGCAGCCCCAGGCCCCTGGCGGGTGATGCTGGAAGCGCGTGCACCGTGGGAATACGCCGCCATGGTGGCCGCAGCGCCTTGGCTGAACCGCCTGCCCATCGGCGATGGGCACCCGGTCATCGTCTATCCCGGCTTGGGCGCGTCCGACCTCACGACGCTGCCGCTGCGCAACTTTCTGCGCCAGCGCGGCTACACACCCTATGCCTGGAAGCAGGGCTTCAACCTCGGCCCGAAGCACGGTGTGCTGGAAAGTTGCCGCCAGCAGCTGCAGCAGGTGTCAGCGCGTCACGGCGAGAAGGCCAGCTTGATCGGCTGGAGCCTGGGCGGCCTGTATGCGCGTGAACTGGCCAAAGAGCAGCCCGATCACGCGCGCTGCGTCATCACGTTGGGCACACCCTTCAACGGCCACCCCCGCGCCACGAACGCCTGGCGTCTTTATGAGATGGTGAGCGGCCAGAACACGCACGACCCGGCGCTGATAGAGCAGATTCGCGGCACGCCGCCTTGCCCCACGACGTCGATCTACAGCAAGTCGGACGGCGTGGTGGCCTGGCAGTGCAGCGTGAACCCGACCAGCCCGAAGGCCGAGAACATCGAAGTGCACGCCAGCCACATCGGCATGGGCATGAACCCGCTGGCGCTCTACGCCATTGCCGACCGCCTGCGCCAAGACCCGCAGCAGTGGCAGCCTTTCGACGTGAAAGGCGCGCGGCGCTGGTTCTACAAGGTGACGCACCACTCACCGCTGCAGGCCCAGGCCGGGCTCTGACGGCAGCTGCTCCATGCGTATCGTTGCCAACGGCATCGCCATCGAAATCGACGACCAGGGCGCGCCGGACGGGCCGCCCTTGCTGCTGATCATGGGCCTGGGCATGCAGTTCACGGCCTGGCCGGAAGAACTGGTGCAGTTGCTGGTGAACCGGGGTTTTCGCGTCATCCGCATGGACAACCGTGACATCGGCCTGAGCCAGCACTTCGATCACCTGGGCGTGCCCAGCGTGGCCAAGGCCGCAGTGCGTTACTCACTGGGCATGACCGTGGCTTCGCCGTACACGCTGACCGAGATGGCGCAAGACGCCGTGGGCGTGCTGGATGCCCTGGGCCTGTCGCAGGCCCATGTGTGCGGGGCCAGCATGGGCGGCATGATTGCCCAGCATCTGGCGGCCCTGCACCCACAGCGCGTGAAGAGCCTGACGCTGATGATGACCACGAGCGGCGCACGCCACCTTCCGCAGCCTGGCTGGCGGGTGCGCCGCGCCTTGCTCTCGCGCCCGGCCAGCAGCGAGCCCGAGGCCGTGGTGCGGCACCTGGAAAGCTTGTTGCGCATCATCGGCAGCCCGAGCTTTCCGCCCGATGCCGAACGCCAGCATCAGCGCCTGCTGGCCACGGTGCGCCGTTCCTGGCATCCGGCAGGCACGGTGCGCCAATTGCTGGCCGTGGTGGCCGATGGTGACCGCAGCGCGCTGCTGCCGCGCATCGACATGCCCACACGCATCATTCACGGGCTGGCCGACCCGCTGGTGCTCGTGGCGGCCGGGCGTGAACTGGCCGTACGCATCACCGGTGCGCAGGCTGATTTCGTGCCCGGCATGGGCCACGACCTGCCGCTGCAAC
The DNA here is from genome assembly GCA_038249925.1 of Burkholderiales bacterium. Classification (GTDB taxonomy): domain Bacteria; phylum Pseudomonadota; class Gammaproteobacteria; order Burkholderiales; family Burkholderiaceae_C; genus Rubrivivax. The sequence continues at coordinate 16,666 of JBBSCV010000007.1, read as the reverse complement.
TGCTGTCGCGCTTCGCAGACGGCATTGCGGAGAACGCGGCGCGCTGAGGCTGGTGCGCCTGGCTCCTGCCTTTGCCTTTGCCTTTGCCTCTGCATGTGACTGTAACTGTGCCTGTGCCTGTGCCTGTACCAGTGCCAGTGCCAGTGCCAGTGCCAGTGCCAGTGCCAGTGCACCCGGGACGTCAGCGCCGGCGCGTGCCCAGCCACACCACCGTGGCCACGACGAGCAGCCCGCCGGCCACCTGCACGGGCGCGATGCTCTGGCCCAGCACCACCCAGGCCAGCGCCAGCGCGAACACCGGTTCCACGTTCATGATGGCCGAATTGCCCACCACGCCCAGGCGCGGCAACACCGTGAACATCACTGTGAAGGCCGTGCCGTAGAGCAGGCTCAGGGCCACCAGCCCCCACCAGCCCGGCGCCGCGGTCGGCCATTGCGGGCCGCCTTGCGTGGCCATGCCCACACTGGCCAGCAGTGCCACCATGGCCATGGTGACGAAGGTGCGCACGCGGCCGTCCAGCGCGCCGGCTTCATGCTGCGTCAACACCAGTGCCAAGCCGAAGGTGGCGGCCGCAGCCAGCGCAAAGCTCACCCCCGCGCCGATGCTCGCCCACTGGCCCGCCGCGCCCAGGCCTGAAGCGGCGCCGAAAACATCCAGCGCCAGGCCGAGGCCCAGCAACAGCACCGGCATCGCACGCAGCACCTTCGGGTCGGTGCGCTGGCCGTAGATCAGCCGCGACCACAGCGATATCCACAGCGGAAAGCTGTTGAACGCCAGCAGCGCCAGTGCCACCGGCAGTCGCGCCACCGCCGAATAGAGGCACAAGCTCTGCACCGCGATCAACACGCCGATGACGGGCAGGGCGCGGCGGTGGCGGGGCTGCAGCACGAGCGGCACACGCCACAGCAGCAAAACCGCGCCCACGCCCACCGCGGTGGCGATGCTGCGGCAGGCCACCGCAGTGGCGACATCGGCGCCGTGGTTGAAAGCCAGGCGCGCTGCGACGTGGTTGGCGCCCATCATCAACGCGATGAGCAGCAGCGTGGCGAAGGCTGCTGCGGTGAGGGCAGGGCCCGCGCCAGCGGAACGGCTCAAGGTGCCCAGGGCCGCGCCAGCGGCTCGCCCACGAAGAGGCCCTGGCCCGGCCACTGAACCGACTTCCAGTAGGCCTCGATCAGCGTGTCGCCCTGGCGGTACCTGCTGACCAGCACGCTGGCGCGCGGAAACTTCTGCTCGAAGGCGCAGGGCTCTTCTACCGTGCCGTAGCTGGCAGTGGCGCCGGCACGCAGCCATTCGGTGGCCACCATCTGGCCATTTCCATCCGGCAGCACGCCGCCGTAGCTGGTGAGGTGGTCTGCCGCGGCGCCAGGCAGCCAGGTGTTGCTGGCCGCCTGGCTGACGCGCGGCAAGCCGGTGAAATAGAAGAGCACGTTGCTGCGCCCGGTGATCTCGTCGCTGCCCGTGCCGCTCGTGTTGTCGACGAAGTTGACCTGCAAGCGCGGCACGGTGGTGCCGGCCAGCGCGCGGAAATCGGCCTCGCGGCTGTTGCGCGAGGGGTCACTGGTGCGCACCAGCCAGGCCGTGGCCTGCGCGTTACCCGTCGTCATCAGGCGGTCGGCAGCGACGCCGCGCTGAATCAACACCTGGGCCTCGGCCAACGTGGCCGCGCCCAGCATCATCGACGGGCGGATGCCCAGGTTCGTGAAGGGCCGCGCGCTGCCGCTGTTGTAGTAGGCCGTGGTGGCGGTGGCCGAGCAGCGCCCGCAGTAGCGCACGTCGTAACCCAGGGCCAATGCTGCGGTGATGCCCATCGCGCACGCGCCCTGCACGCCTTGCATGCCTTGCACGCCGACTACGCGCGACGGCGCGCTCCAGGTCAGCAGCGTGGCCTGCACGCCGGCAGGCAGGCGGGCGTCGATGCTCGCCTTCAGGGCGTTGAAGGCGGCGCTGTCGATGGCGTCGGTGCGGGTGGGCAGCGTCACGCGCAGCATGTTGGCCTCAGGGATGCCCCGCGCTTGCTGATAGGCGCGCGCAATGGCTTCGCTGGTGGCGTCGCCATCGGCGAACAACACGCCCAGTTCAGCGGCGCCCAAAGCCATGGGCGTCGGCGGCTGGCCGCTGCCGCCGTTGACCGTGCCCGCACCGCCGCCGCACCCGCTGGCCAGCAAGACCGACCACAGGACCGAAGTGGCGCGAATGGCGCGAACGGCGCGGACGGCCCGGACGCGCGCAGTCGAACAGAAAGCAGCAAGGAAACTTGGCATGAAGGCGGCAGGCCCTTGCGGCACCACGATGGCACGAGGAAAGCGAAAGGAGGGGCAATGTACCGCCATGTTGGCAGGGCGAGGGCCAAGTGCCTGCTGCGCCAGAGTCTTGCCCAACGCGCCGACTCGACCTCCGCGCTCGACCGGCCGAGGGGCGTGCGAACATCACCGCCCCATGATCGACGTCGTTGTCTTCTTCTTTCTCCTGGGCGTGTTCGCCCGCCTCGTCGGCAGCGACCTGCGTCTGCCCGAAGCACTCTACGAGACGCTGTCGATCTATCTGCTGCTGGCCATCGGTCTCAAAGGCGGGATCGAGCTCAGCAAGCAGCCGCTGGCTGCACTGGCCCCGCAGGTGCTGGTCTGCATGGCGCTGGGTTTTGCGATTCCCTTCTTGCTCTATCCGCTGGGGCGCGCGCTGAAACTGGTGCAGGCCGACTCTGCTGCGCTGGCCGCGCACTACGGCTCTGTCAGCGTGGTCACTTTCGCCGTGGCCACGGCTGCGCTCACGCGCAAGGGCATCCCTTACGAAAGCCATGCGGCGCTGTGGGTGGCGGTGATGGAAGCCCCCGGGCTGGTGGCCGGCATCCTCCTGGCGCGCCTGGGCCGACGTGGCGGCACCGACTGGCGCGGGTTGGCGCACGACGTGGTCTTCGGCAAGAGCGTGCTGCTGCTGCTGGGCGGGCTCGTCATCGGCGCGGTGGCCGGCGTCGAAGGCACGGCGCCGATCAAGGCCGTCTTCATCGACCCGTTCAAGGGCGTGCTGGCACTCTTTCTGCTGGAACTCGGGCTCGTCGCCGGGGGCCGGCTCTCCGAGGTGCGGCGCTTCGGGCCGGCGGTGCTGGTCATCGGTCTCGGCGCGCCGCCGGTGTTGGCCGTGGTCGGGGCGTTCACGGGATTGGCGCTGGGTCTGTCCACGGGCGGCATCGCATTGCTGGCCACCCTGGCGGCCAGCGCCAGCTACATCGCGGCACCGACGGCCATGCGCATTGCCGTGCCCGAAGCCAACGCGGCGCTGTCCATCACTGCCGCGCTGGGCATCAGCTTCCCGTTCAATATCGTGATCGGCATCCCGCTCTACATCCACCTGGCGCAAAGGCTTGCCGCATGACACGTTCAAAACATCCGAAGACGCTGCTGGTGATCGTGGCCGAGGCCGTGCTCGAGAAGAACCTGGTGCGCGACGCCCGCCAGCGAGGTGCGCAAGCCTGGACAGCCACCGATGTACGCGGCGGCGGTCAGGACGGGGTGCGCGAAGGCGCCTGGGAAGCCGACCGCACGGTCGAGCTGAAGTTCGTGTGCGAAGCGGACGTCGCCGATGCCATCGCCGAGCATGTGCTTGCCGCGTATGCGCCGAACTACGGCGTGGTCATCCACTTCAGCGAAGTCTCGGTGCTGCGGCCGGAACGCTACTGAATGGGTGAGCCATCTGATCGAAGAGTCTGGCCGAGAAACGACAGCTCAGTGCTCAGGGATTCGGCACCAGCCGCCAGATCTCGTCGCCCCCGGTCTTGCCATCGGTCAGCACCCACAGCGCGCCGTCTGGGCCGGTCTCGACATGGCGCAAACGCTCGCCCAGGGTGTCCAGGATGCGCGTGCTGGTGGCGCTGCTGCCGGCAACGTCCAGCCGCAAGACTTCCAGTCGCCGCCCCGACAGCAGCGCCACCGCGAGCGCACCGTTCCAGTCGCGCCACAACGAGCCATTGACAAAACCACAGCCGGACATGCCCTGCGACGTGTTGCCCGTGCTCCAGGCTGGCCGCATGGCACTCGGGAAGCGCGTGGTGTCGGTCATGTTCGAGCCGTTGTAGCCACAGTAGCCGTTGCTCGACCCGTCGGGGCAACGCGCTGGCGCGCCCGCGGGGCGCGGGTCCCAGCCGCCGTTGCCGCCTGCGGCGAGCGGCGTGACCTCGTCGTTGTTGCCGGGCCCGTGTTCGCACAGGAAGGGACGCGCGACACCGAACGCGCCACCGGGCCTGAAGGCCAGACCCTGCGGATTGCGGTGCCCCAGGGTGTAGATGCGCGCGTCGGCGCCAGCCGGCGGGTTGTTGCCAGCTGCTGCGGTGCCGTCGCGCGTGACCCGCAGCACCTTGCCGCCCAGACCCGTGAGCTCCTGCGGCACGGTTCCGGTTCGGTTGTCGCCCGTTGTCGCATAGAGCAGCCCATCGGGCCCGAAGCGCAGGCGTCCGCCTGAGTGCGCGCCCCCGGCATAGCGGATGCCGGTGACGATGTCGGTGCGGCTGGTGACGCTGGTGTAGTCGGCGCTGACCACGAAACGCACGATGCGGTTGTCTGTGGCGCCATCGGCGTTGCTGGCGATGTAGACATAGACGGCGCGGTTGCTCGCAAACTGCGGGTCCAGCGCGACGCCGAGCATGCCGCTCTGTTCTTGCGCGACAAGGTCGCTGGGACGGAAGACGAGCCGTGTCGTGCCAGCGGGCAGCCGCACCGACAGGCCGCGGTTGCGCTCGGTGTAGAGCACGGCGCCGTCGGGCGCGAAGGCGATGTCCCAAGGCGCGCTCAGACCACCGAGCCAGACGCTGCGCGTGAAGGTGGGCGCGCCAGTGCCCAGAGCCGTGGCGCTGAAGGTGACTGGCGCGAAGCCGGTGGCGCTGGCCAGCACCGTCTGCGTGCCGGGGCCGAGCCCCATCGTCCAGGCGCCGGCGCTGGCCAGACCGCTGGCATTGCTGACCGCGTTCGTGGTCAGCAAGCCGCCGCCGCCGGCCGTGACGGCAAAGCTCACTGCCACGCCGGCCAGCGGCGCGCCACCGGCCGACAGCACACGCACAGCAGGTGCTAGCGCCACCGCTGTACCGATGGTGGCAGTCTGGCCGTCGCTGCCAGCGCTGCGCTCGAGCACACCGCTGCCGGGCGTGGGCGCGGCCATGGCGCTGAAGCTGACTTCCGGCAGCCCTGCCGACCGCGCCGACAAACGTTGCTCGCCGACCGTGTTGCCCAGCGTCCACCCGCCCACGCTGGCAACGCCTGCAGCATTGGTGGTGGCATTGGCGCCGCTGACCGTGCCGCCGCCGCTGACCACCGAAAACGTGACGGCGACACCCGGCACCGGCGTGCCGTCGCGCGTGCCCACGCGCAGCGCCGGGGCCGTGCCGACCGCAGTGTTGACGGTGCCCGACTGGGTGCTGCCGGCATGCGCAGTGACGGTGGTGGGCGTGAGATCGGGCGGCGTGGCTGTGTCGCCGCCGCCGCCGCCGCCGCCGCAGCCGGCAACCAGCAGAAGCAGCAGAACCGGCAGCGGCGCCCAGCGCTTGGCCAACAGCTTGATGCGCGTCGGGTTCAGGGGGAAGAGGGTGCGCAATGCCAAGAGGTGTCTCCAACAACGAACTACGCTTTGCCGATTATTTGTAGCGGGCGAAACCCAACAGCGGCACAAAGTCAGACATCAGGGGCAAGCGCGGCAACTGTTTGTGTCGGTGCGCTCAGTTCAGGCTGCGGCGAGGCCAGCGCTTCGATCAGGCCTGGCGCCTGCCCCAAGCACCCACGGCATCGCTGGAAGATTGCTGCAGATCAATTCGCGCCTGCGCAGAACGGCTCAGCATGGCGCCTTGTCGGACTGCCGGGGAACTGCCATGAACACCAAGCCGCACCACGTGCGCTGGTTCAACGAGCTGGGCTCGGGCGATGTCGCCACGGTGGGCGGCAAGAACGCATCGCTGGGCGAGATGTACAGCCAGCTGTCGACGCTGGGCGTTCGCGTGCCCAACGGCTTTGCCGTCACCGCGCAGGCCTTTTGCGAGGTATTGGACCGCGCCGACGCCTGGCCGCGGCTGCACCGGGCGCTGGACGGGCTGGATGTGAGCGATGTCGACGACCTGGCACGCCGTGCCGAGGCGGCACGCGACATCGTGCTGTCCGCCCCCTTGCCGGCCGACATGACGGCCGAGATCCTGGCGGCCTATGCCCAGCTGCGCGAGGAATACGGCCCAGAGATGACGCTTGCCGTGCGCAGTTCGGCCACGGCCGAAGACCTGCCCGGCGCCAGCTTTGCCGGCCAGCACGAGACCTTTCTGAACGTGTCGGGTGACGCCAGCCTGCTCGACGCGGTGCGCAACTGCTTTGCCAGCCTGTTCAAGGACCGCGCGATCAGCTACCGCGTCGACAAGGGCTTCGACCACTTCAAGGTCTACCAGTCGGTGGGCGTGATGAAGATGGTGCGTGCCGACCTGGCGGCCAGCGGCGTGACCTTCACGCTCGACACCGAATCGGGCTTTCGCGACGTGGTCTTCACCACCGGCGCCTGGGGCCTGGGCGAGAACGTGGTGCAGGGCACCGTCGACCCGGACGAGTTCTACGTCTTCAAGCCCACCCTGCGCCAGGGCCACCGCAGCGTGCTGCGCCGCCGCCTGGGCAGCAAGGAGGTGCGCATGGTCTACAGCAAGGCGGCCGGCCGCGACACCATCCGCAACGTGCCGACGTCGAAGGCGGACCAGGCACGTTTGTGCATCAGCGACGCCGAGGTGCTGGCCCTGGCCGACGCGGCCATGATGATCGAGGAACACTACAGCGCCGCCGCCGGCCAGCCCACGCCGATGGACGTGGAATGGGCCAAGGACGGCCTGGACGGCCAGCTCTACATCGTGCAGGCCCGCCCCGAGACCGTGGCCGCGCTCAAGCGGCTGACCCTGGTCGACGAATACCGGCTCAGCGACCCTGGCACACCCCAGGTCAGCGGCCGGGCCGTGGGCAGCAGCATCGCCACCGGGCGCGTGCGCGTCATCACCGACATCTCGCAGCTGGGCACCTTCCAGCCCGGCGAGGTGCTGGTGGCCGACACCACCATGCCCGACTGGGGCACGGTGATGAAGATCGCGGCCGCCATCGTCACCAACCGCGGCGGGCGCACCTGCCATGCCGCCATCGTCGCGCGTGAGCTGGGCATTCCGGCGGTGGTCGGCTGCGAGCACGCCACCGAGTCGCTGCAAACGGGCGACGAGGTCACCGTGTCCTGCGCCGAGGGTGCCACCGGGCATGTCTATGCCGGTGCCGTGGCCTATACGAAGACGCAGACCGACATCGCTGACATGGCGCGGCCCCGTACCGAGCTGATGCTGAACCTGGGCAACCCCGATCTGGCCTTCCAGACCGCGCTGCTGCCCAGCGACGGCGTGGGCCTGGCGCGCATGGAATTCATCGTCGCCGAGCACATCCGCGTGCACCCGATGGCCTTGGTGCACCCCGAGAAGATCAGCGACGCCAAGGTGCGAAAGCAGATCGAGCGGTTGACGAAGGGCTACGACAGCCCGGCCGACTACTTCGTGCGCCAGCTGGCCGAGGGCGTGGGCACCATCGCCGCCGCCTTCTACCCGCGGCCGGTGATCGTGCGCATGTCCGACTTCAAGACCAACGAGTACGCCAGCCTGCTGGGCGGCAGCGACTTCGAGCCGCTGGAAGCCAACCCCATGATCGGCTTTCGCGGCGCGTCGCGTTACGCCCACCCGGCCTATGCCGAAGGTTTCGCGCTGGAATGCGCCGCCATGAAGCAGGTGCGCGAAACCATGGGCCTGACGAACGTGAAGCTGATGATTCCCTTCTGCCGCCGCGTGGTCGAGGCCGAGCGCGTGATGCAGGCGATGGCTGCGCACGGTCTGAAGCGGGGCGAGAAGGGTCTGGAGATCTACGTGATGTGCGAGATCCCCAACAACATCATCGAGATCGACGCCTTCGCCCAGCTCTTCGACGGCTTTTCCATCGGCAGCAACGACCTCACCCAGCTGGTGCTGGGCATCGACCGCGATTCGGAGATTCTGGCCGACCAGTTCGACGAGCGCGACCCTGGCGTGAAAGCCATGATCCGCATGGCTGTGGAAGGTGCCAAGCGCAACCGCCGCCACATCGGCCTGTGCGGTCAGGCGCCTTCGGACTACCCGGAGATGGCGCGCTTCCTGGTCGAGCTGGGCATCGACTCCATCAGCCTCACGCCCGACGTCATCCTCAGCACCACGCAGCAGGTGCTGGAGCTGGAGAAGTCGCTGGGCTTGAAGGCCAGGTCCAGCGAGGCCGGCCGCCGTTGAACACGCAGGAAAGGTCGGCCGGCATGAAAGCGACACCCATCTCGCAGCTGATGAAGGGCCCGGTGCAGGCCGTGCACATCGACGACAGCATGGCCGTGGTGATGGACCTGTTGAGCGCGACAGCGCTGGCCTGGGTGCCGGTGAAGGACGATGACGGCCATGTGCTGGGCGCCATCAGCGCCACCGACGTGCTGCATTTCCATGCCCAGGGCCGCAATGCGCAAACCGTGAGGGCCTGGCAGTGGTGCCACTACCAGCCGCTGACGGTGGCGCCGCAGACCACCGTCAGCGAGGTGGCGCGGCAGATGCGGCAGCACCATGTGCACCACGCGGTGATCGTCGACGAGGGATGCGTGCAGGGCGTGGTGTCCACGCATGATTTGCTGGCACTGATAGCCGACCCACAGGCCGCAGACTGATCGGCCACCCAGCGTCGTCTCTGGGCACCAGACCTTTCAGCCACCATGCACATCGGCATTCTCACGGGCGGCGGCGACTGCCCGGGCCTGAACGCCGTCATCCGCGCCGTGACCCTGGCGCTGACGAGTGAGCCGGGCACCCGCGTCACCGGCATCCGGCGCGGCTTTCTCGGCCTGCTCACGCGCGACGTGCTGCCGCTGGACCGCGACAGGGTCGCCGGCATCCTGGCCGAAGGCGGCACCATCCTGGGCACGCACAACCGTTGCGACCCCTTCCACTACTTCGCGGCCGGCGGAGCAGACGTCTCGTCCCTGGCCATGGCCTATGTGGCCGAACTGGGCCTGGACGCGATGGTGGCCATCGGCGGCGACGGCACCATGGCCATCGCCCACCGCTTTGCCGGGCTGGGGCTGCCCGTGGTGGGCGTGCCGAAGACCATCGACAACGACCTGCCGCTCACCGACCGCACCTTCGGCTTCGACAGCGCGGTGGCCGTGGTCTGCGAAGCCCTGGACCGGCTGGGTACCACCGCGCGCAGCCACAGCCGCGTGATGATTGCCGAGACTATGGGCCGCTATGCCGGCTGGATTGCGCTGGAAGGTGGCATGGCCGGCGGCGCCGATGTCATCCTCGTTCCCGAATTGCCGTTCAGCGTCGAATCGGTCGCTGCGCATTGCCGCCAACGCGAACAGCGCGGCCTGGCCACAGTGGTGGCCATCGCCGAAGGGGCCTGTGCGCAGGGCGGCGCCATGACGGTGCAAGCCATGCTGGCCGACCGGCCGGACCCGCTGCTGCTGGGTGGCGTCGGCCACTGGTTGCAGCAGCAGCTGCAGCCGCTGGTGGCCAGCGAGGTGCGCACGACACTGCTCGGTCACGTGCAGCGCGGCGGCTCGCCCACCGCCTACGACCGCGTGCTGGCCACGCGCTTCGGCTGGCACGCCGCGCAACTGCTGCGCGCCGGGCAGACCGGGCGCATGGTGGCGCTGCAGGGTGAAGACTGCGTCAGCGTGCCGTTGTCAGAAGTGGTGGGCCGCAACCGCGCGGTGCCGGTCGACCACGCCTTGCTGCAGGCAGCGCGCGGCATCGGCATTTCGCTGGGCAGGGGCAGCGCAGTCTGACGCTACCGAACTTCTGCTGAATGTTTCGCGTCCAGGCAAGATGGTCGAACAGAGAGTCGATCGACAGGCCGAGCAATTCGCAGTTCATCCGCTTGAATGTCTCAGCCGCGTTCGCGAAGCCGATGACCACAAGGATGAGCGTTAGTTAACATAATATACATCGTACACAATTGATGCTTTGTGCATGTGCGTGAGCAAGTGCGACCTCTCTGCACCCCCTGAACCGGGGCCGCAGGCCTTTTGAAACGCTGTTCTTCCTTAGCATCGCGGCTTGCATCTCACCTGGAGTCGATTCGCTCCATTCCGCCACGACGCCATGTGCCACTCGCAACATCGCCGGCAACATCACCGGCTCGCGCTGTTTTTCTGCTCGCTGATCTCGTTGGCGGCGTTCGCTGCACCGTCCACCGATGTGCCTGCGGCATTCGACTTGAACTCGCCGGCTCCGGCGCCGCTATCCGTCACCGGCGGCCGCGCCAGCGCGAGGGACAGCGACTCGCGCACCATCGATCTGCTCGTCGAAATGCAGCAGCCGACCGCTGGTCTCCAGTTCAACGAACGTACTTCGCGCAGCGGGTCTGCCGGCACCGGGGTGCGTTCGACGCTGTCTGCGCCCGGCATGCCGCAAGCCCTGCCGCGACGGCCACAGGTCGAAGAGGTGCAGACGCCGCCTTCCGGTTTGTTCGGCAGCGCCGCCACACCTGCCGTGCAAGGGCGCACGCCCAGCGTGAGCGACTCGCCTCCACGCGACGGACTGTCGTCGCGGACCGCTGGGCGGCCGTCATCGGCGGCACCCACGGAACTGCAGCGCTGGCTGCAATGGCCGCGCGAGGTCATCGAATACGTGCGCGAGAACCGCACTTTCGTCGTCGGCTGCACCGCCGTGCTTTTGTTGTTGGGCTGGACGGGGTCGATGATGTTCAGCCGCCGTCGCGGCTGAAGCAGACCCTGGCGCTTCCCGGGCTTTGAGCCTTTTGCCCGCGTGCGGGCGCCGGGCCGGGCTGGGGCGCCGGGCCGGCGCGCTTCAGCGTGTGGTGATGATGTCTGCTTGATCGTCGGCGTCGTCATCGACGCCGGTGGCTGTGCTGCTGCCTGGCGCCACACGGTCTAGCGGCCGGCACAGCTGGCGGTTCAGTTGACCCAGGTGTTCTGACTTCTCCATCGCGGCCAGCACGACCTCGGGGTTGATCATCAGCATGAACGGGTTGCGGTCGGGTGCGGGGTGCGCCATGGGGGCCTCCTATCACTGCGGTATGGCAGTTATCGGCACTCTAGGCGGCGATTCCAGCCTTGTTCAGTGGGCGCAGCCCCATCGCGCGTGTCAGGCGACTTCTGACACGGTCACACTGCACAAGCCAAGTCAGCGCGCCAACTCGCCGAGCCGGCGCGCCAGGGATTCACGCCCTGCCGAGGTGGCGAAATCGACCGCCGTCATGCCGGCGTCGTTGCGCACCTGCAGCTGCGCGCCACGCGCCAGCAGCAGTTCGACGCTGCTTTCGGGGCCGTAGCGTGCGGCCATCATCAGCGGCGTCGAACGGTTGGGTGACAAGGCTTCGATGACCGCACCCCGTTGCAGCAGCAACGCCGCCATGCGGGTTTCCGGGCCCGTGCAAGCGTAGTGCAGCGGTGCCCACCCCGGCCTGTTGATGGCCGCGCCCCGTGCGATCAGCTGTTCGGCCAACGCCAGATTGCCGCGCAGCGCGGCCATCATCAGCGGTGTCTCGTCGCTGGCGTTGACGATGTCGACGTTGACCCTGGGGTGCGCCAGCAGCGCTGCAGCCACCTTGGGCGCATCGTCGCGGATGGCCACGAAAAGGCCGGGTTGACCATTTTCGCTGAGGCTGTTGGGGTTCAGGCCTTCATCCAGAAGGCGCTGCACGGTGCGCGCGTCGTCCAGCTGAACGGCCCGAAAGAAATCCACCTGCTTGTCGGCATGCGCTGAAGAAAACGTCAACGCCAGAACAAGATAGACAAGATACTGGAAGTGAAATCTGCGGTTCATGCGACGTCCTTGGTGGGTGCGCCCATGCCGAACAAGGCTGCGGCGTTGGCGCTGGTGACACGGGCCACTGTTTCCAGCGGTTGTTGTTTCAAGGCGGCCAGTGCTGCCGCCACATGGGCCACCCAGGCCGGCTGGTTGGTCTTGCCACGGTGTGGCATCGGCGCCAGGTAGGGGCTGTCGGTCTCGATCAGGCAACGCTCCAGGGGCACTGCGCGTGCCACGTCCCTCAGGGCCTCGGCGTTGCGGAAAGTCAGGATGCCGGAGAAGGAGATGTGAAAGCCCAGGTCCAGCGCAGCCATCGCCACCTCCATGGTTTCGGTGAAGCAATGAAAGACGCCGCGCACTTCGCCCTGGCCTTCATCACGCAGCACCGCCAGGGTGTCTTCGCTGGCACTGCGGGTGTGGATGACCAGTGGCAAGCCGGTGGCCCGCGCGGCGCGGATGTGCACGCGAAAACGCTCGCGCTGCCAGGCCATGTCGGCCACGCTGCGGCCGTTCAGGCGGTAATAGTCGAGGCCGGTCTCGCCGATGGCCACCACCCGCGGCAGCGCGGCGCGCTGCAGCAAGTCGTCGAGCGTGGGCTCTTGCACGCCTTCGTTGTCGGGGTGCACACCCACGCTGCACCAGAAGTTGTCGTGCGCGGTGGCCAGCGCATGCACCTGCGGAAACTCTTCGAGCGTGGTGCAGATGCACAGGGCGCGGTCGACCTGGGCCTCGACCATCGCCTGCCGCAGTTCGGGCAGGCGGGCCTGTAGTTCGGGGAAGCTGAGGTGGCAGTGGGAATCGATGAACATGGCACAAGCCTTGCGGCGCCGGAGAAGCTTCTACCGTGACGTGCTGCAGCAACTACCGCCAGCTGAGATGCCGCCAGACGCCGCTATAGCGTCTGCGTGGGTTTGGTCGACGAGATGCTGGTGCCCAGCACTTCCTCGATCTTGATCTTCAGCTGGCGCGATTTGTCGTCGTTCGGGAAGCGCACACCCACCCCCTGCGTGCGGCCGCCAGAAGCGTTGGGCGGCGTGATCCAGGCCACCCGGCCGGCCACCGGAAACCGCTGCGGGTCGTCGGGCAATGAAAGCAGCAGGTAGATGTCGTCACCCAGCTTGTATTCGCGGGTCGTCGGCACGAACAGGCCGCCGTCGGTGAACGCGGGGATGTAGGCCGCGTAAAGCGCACCCTTTTCACGAAAGACGAGTTGAATGACGCTGGGCCGGCTGGCTACCGCCGCGGTGCCGGTACCGCCAGCGGCCAGGGGCGCGCCGAGTCCGCCCGCGCGTGTGGAACTGCGATCCTTCATGAGCCGAGTGTATCCAAGCGCTGTCCCCGATCAGGCGGGTCAACGCGGCGCCCGCGCCCGCCTGGCAACGCCTGCGCAGCGCGCGTGGCGGTCGTCGGCGCCAGTGCCTGCGCCCCGGCGCCGACCAGGGCCTCGAGCAACAAGGCCTCGCTCCAGGGGTGCTCTGCATGGCGCGCCACGCGGCGCAACTCGGCCGCCCATGCATTCAACGCCGGCATGGCCACACGTGCCGGCACGCTGTGGGCTGGAAAATAGACCGCTGCGCCTCCCGTGGCGCGCGCCATCGCGTCGTGGCAAAGCTTTTGAAGCGCGTCCAGTGCACGCGGCACCGGCCAGCCGGCCAGCGCCGCGGCCTGCCCGTTGGCCACGGCCAGCGGCAAGGCCGTCCAGGCGCGTGCATCCACACCCGCCTGCACCAGCGCCAGCACATCCAGCGGCCGCCCGCTGCAGGCGGCCAGCAGCACTTGGGCATCCGCTGCTTCAGCCACACCGTGGGCCTGCAGCCAGGGCACGGCCTGCTCGGCAGACGGTGCCGGCAACCGCAACAGCTGGCAGCGGCTGCGCACGGTGGGCAACAGGGCCGAGGGGTCGGCGGTGGTCAGCAGCAGACGTGTGCCACCGGCCGGTTCTTCCAGGGTCTTCAGCAACGCGTTGGCTGATTGCAGGTTCAGCGCGTCGGCAGGGTGTATCAAGCCCACCTTGGCCTGGCCGCGTGCGCTGGTGCGCGTGCAGCGCTCGATGAGCAGCCGCACCTCGTCGATGCGGATCTGCCGGCTGGGCTTGCGTTTGCTGTCGTCGCCGTCGGTCTTGTCATCCGGCAAGGGCCAGCTGTGCTCGCGCCTCAGGGTTTCGGGCAGCAGCACGGTCAAATCGGGGTGCAGATGGCTTTGCACGAGGCGGCAGCTGCCGCAACGGCCGCAAGGGCGCAGCCGCTGGGCAGGTGCATCGGGGCCAGTGCCTTCGCACAACCAGGCCTGGCCCATCACCAGCGCAAAGGCCAGCGCACCGACGCCCGGCGCGCCATGCACGAGCAAGGCGTGGCCGCGGTGCGTGCGCAAGGCCTGGGCCAGCGGTTCGGCCAGCCAGGGCAGCGGCAGTTCGCCGTCTTCGCCGACGAGCAGGTCGCTCATGCCCAGGGGCGTTTCAGCAAGTGGACTTCGATCTGTGCCCAGACCGCGCCGCGCTCGGCATGGGCATCGATGCGCGCGAAGCGGCCGGGTTCGGCAGCGCAGCGCGCGGCATAGCCCGCGCTGACACGCCTGAAGAAGTCTTCGTCCTGGGCTTCGAAACGGTCGGGTGCACGCACGGCGGCGCGGCGTGCGGCGGCTGCGGCCGGCGTGATCTCGAACCACAGCGTCAAATCGGGTTGCAGCATGCCGTCCACCCGGCCCTGCACCCATGTTTCCAGCTCGCTCAACACGGCCAGATCGAAACCGCGGCCGCCGCCCTGGTAGGCAAAGCTCGCGTCGGTGAAGCGGTCGCACAACACGGTGGCGCCGCGCGCCAGGGCGGGCTCGATCCGCTGCACCAGGTGGTCGCGCCGCGCAGCGAAGACCAGCAGCGCCTCGGTCAGTGCGTCCATCGGTGCGTGCAACACCAGTTCACGCACACGTTCGGCCAGCGGTGTGCCGCCGGGTTCACGCGTCACCACCACCTCGTGGCCGCGCTCGCGCAGCCAGGCTGCCAGGGCTTCGATGTGCGAGCTCTTGCCGGCGCCGTCTATGCCTTCGAAGCTGATGAAACGGCCGCGAGGTGGGGTGTCAGTGGCGGCCTCGTCGGCAGCGGGTTTGCCGGTGGCCATCAAGGTCGGCCGCGCTGGTATCTGTTCACCGCACGATTATGGTCGGCCAGGTTTTCGCTGAAGACGCTGCTGCCGTCACCGCGCGCCACGAAGTACAGCGCCTTGCTCGCCTCGGGCCGCACAGCCGCACGCAGCGAGGCCAGGCCGGGCAGCGAGATGGGTGTGGGCGGCAGGCCGCCGCGCGTGTAGGTGTTGTAGGGCGTGTCGGCCAGCAGGTCGCGCTTGCGCAGGTTGCCGTCGAAACGCTCGCCCAGGCCGTAGATCACCGTGGGGTCGGTCTGCAGCATCATGCCGATGCGCATGCGATTGGCGAAGACCGAGGCCACCATCGCGCGGTCGGCCTCGGTGCCCGTTTCCTTCTCGATGATGCTGGCCAGGATGAGGGCTTCGTCGGCACTTTTCAGCGGCGTGTCGGGCGCACGCTGGGCCCAGGCTTCGTCCAGGTGCTGCTGCATGCTGCGGTGGGCGCGCTTGAGCACCGTGAGGTCGCTGACACCGCGGCTGTAGCGGTAGGTGTCAGGAAAAAAGCGCCCTTCGGCGGCCTGGCCTGCTGCACCCAGCAGCAGCATCAGCTCGGCTTCGTTCATGCCGACCGTGGTCGGCTTCAGATGCGGTGCCTGCGCCAGGGCCGCGCGCAATTGGCGCAGCGTCCAGCCCTCTATGAAACGCACCTGCTCCAGCGCCTCGTCGCCTTCCACCAGTTTGGCCAACAGGCGGCGCGGCGAGACGCCCGTTTCCACTTCGTAGCTGCCGGCACGGATGCGCCGCGCCTGGCCCGACCAGCGAAACCAGGCATAAAGAAAGTCGGGCGAGGTCATCAAACCAGCGTCCACCCAGGCCTGTGCCACTTCGCGCGGCGTGGTGCCCAGTTCGATGGACAACTCGACGGTGGGTGCCGCCAGCGGCAGCGGCCGGTCCAGCCACTTCCATGCAATGAAGGCAGCGGCCGCGCACAGCAGCAGCGGCAGGCCCAGCAGGGGCAGCCACCAGCGCAACCCCAAGGACCGACGCGACATGGCGGCTGATGATAATGAAGCCATGAACGCTGCACCCCTACCCGACGCCCCCACCTCTACCGCCCTGCCCCACGGCGCCGTGCGCCTTCTCGACTGGGGCGTGATCCGTGCGCAGGGTGCCGAGGCGGCGAAGTTCCTGCACGGCCAGCTGACGCAGGACGTGGTACATCTGCAGGACGGCGAAGTGAGGCTGGCCGGCTACTGCTCGGTCAAGGGTCGGCTGGTGGCCAGCTTCGTGATGTGGCGCCGCGGGCCGGAGGAAATGCTGCTGGCCTGCAGCGCCGACCTGCTGCCCACCGTGTTGAAACGGCTGACGATGTTCGTGATGCGCGCCAAGTGCAAGCTCACCGATGCCAGCGCCGAATTGCCGCTGTGGGGCCTGGCAGGCCCGGCGGCAGCGCAGGCTGCAGCGGGTGGCGAATTGCTGCGTCTGGCCGACGCGGTGGTGGCCGGCGAGCCCGTTGCGCGCGCGCTGTGGGTGAGCACCACCGAGCCCAGCGGGCCCGCGCTGGACAGCAGCGCCTGGCGCTGGCTGGAAGTGCACAGCGGCGTCGCACGCATCGTCGCGGCCACGTCCGAGCAGTTCGTGCCGCAGATGGTGAACATGGAACTGGTGGGTGGCGTGAACTTCCAGAAAGGTTGCTTCCCCGGCCAGGAAATCGTCGCGCGCAGCCAGTACCGCGGCACGCTGAAGCGCCGCGCCTACGTCCTGAACAGT
>JBBSCV010000006.1:0-26195 GCA_038249925.1 Burkholderiales bacterium | reverse complement strand
CTGGCGGCGGCGCTTTTTCGGAGCAGGCCGCCAGCAGTGACACGCCTCCCAGTGCGTACCAAGGGGCGATGGCGATAAAGCGGCGGCGAGGGTTCATGCGGGTACTCCCAGTGGCGATGACCAACCTTGATTCTGGTACGGCGTTTCATGCATTTCCGTGCGCTATCGAACGCACACGCAATGCCATCACCACCCCGGCCACCAGCAAAGCCACGCCGACCCCCGTGGCCCAGCCGGGCCAGGCGGCACGCAGCAGGTAAGCGTAGGCCAGCGCAGCCAGGGTCTCGAAGACGATCAACTGCCCGGCCAGGGCCGGCGGCAGGCGCTGGCTGGCTTCGTTCCAGCACAAGGTGCCCAGCCAGCTGGCGAACAAGCCGATCGCCAGCATCAGGCCGATGAAGAGCAGCGGGTCTGGGCCGAAAGGCATGGCGAACGCCGGACCACCGGGAACGGACGGTTGCAGGGCCTGCCATGCCCAGAACAGCGCATAACCCACCAGCGCCATCGGCAAGGTGGCGAGGCCCTGCGCCGTGGCCCAGGCACGCGGGCTGCGGTCGGCATGGGCGCGAAGCCACTCGGCGTTGCGCAGCGGGTACCAGGTCCAGCAGACCAACGCGGCCACCGCCAGCAGCGCGCCCAGGCCGTAGCGCGCGAGGTCGGTGTCGGCGGGCAGTTGGGTAATTTCCGCATGGTTCACGCAGGCCAGGCCCGCAGCAATGAGCCCCAGCGATGGCAGCAGGCGCAACCAGGGGAGCCGGCTTTCCTGCCTGCGTTCCTGCTTGCCGTGCTTGCGGCCCGATGCAGCGCTGCGCAGATTGGCAGTGATCGCGATGACCACCGGCAGCGTGCCGATGATCATGGTGGGCAGCGGCCCACCGGCACGTTGTATGGCTGCGGCCAGGCACAGGTAGTACAGCACGTTGCCCACGGCCGCCAGCTTGGCGGCTTCCACCCAGTCGGCTCGGGTCAGCTCCGCCAGGCGGGCGCGGTCCCACCAGGCCAGCGGCAGCGCGATGAGGCCGAAGGCCAGGTAGCGGCCCATGGTCAGCAGCACCGCGGGGTACTCGGCCAGCATCGTGGGGGCGACGAACACCAGGCCCCACATCAGGCCTGCGGCCAGCGCGAAGAGCGTGCCGGTGGTCAGGGCGTGGCGGTGGTTGGGCATGAGAGGAAGCTGATCAATTGCAGGAGACTGGCAGGGGAGCGGCAAGCAAGCGGCAAGCAAGCGGCCGCCAATCTGAATCGCCGTACCCGCAGCCCGCGGCCCACCGCGCTTTCCCCGGGGTGCCGCGGGCCGCTTCGGGCTTAACGTGCAAGTGTTTCATCCTCCGGGGAGTTGCCCCGCTTCATGAGACTTGGGCCGTCCCTATCAACGAGTGCAGACGCAGGAGCGCACACCCATGAGTCACATCCTGGCTCTCGATCAAGGCACCAGCAGTTCGCGCAGCATCGTCTTCGACACGCAGGGCCGCGTGGTGGCCATGGCCCAGCGTGAACTGACACAGCACTACCCGCAGCCGGGCTGGGTGGAACACGATGCCGACGAGATCTGGGAGAGCCAGCTTGCCACCGCGCGCGAGGCGCTGGCCAAAGCCGGGCTGCCGGCACGCGCCATCGCGGCCATTGCCATCACCAACCAGCGCGAGACCACGGTGCTGTGGAACCGTCGCACCGGCCGGCCCGTGCACAAGGCCATCGTCTGGCAAGACCGCCGTGGCGAGCCGCTGTGCGCGCAGCTGCGTGAACACGGCCATGCCGAGGCCATACGTGCCAGCACCGGCCTGGTGGTGGACAGCTACTTCAGCGCCACCAAGCTGCGCTGGCTGCTGGACCACGTGAACGGCGCGCACATTGCCGCGGCGCAAGGTGAACTGGCCTTCGGCACCGTCGACAGCTGGCTGATGTGGAAACTGACCGGCGGCCGCGTGCACGCCACCGACGTCAGCAATGCCGCGCGCACGATGCTCTTCGACATTCGCCACAACGCCTGGGACCCCGAACTGCTGAAGCTGCTGCATGTGCCCGACAGCGTGCTGCCGCAAGTGTTTCCTTCGAGTCATGTATTCGGCGAAAGCGACGCCGCCCTGCTGGGCGCCCCGATTCCGATTGCCGGCGTGGCCGGCGACCAGCAGGCGGCACTCTTCGGCCAAGCCTGCTTCAACGCGGGCCAGGCGAAGAACACCTACGGCACCGGCTGCTTCCTGCTGATGCATACCGGCGCGCGCATGGAAACTTCAACGCACGGTCTGCTGGCCACCGCAGCGGCGCAGCCAACATCAACGCCGGCGTATGCCTTGGAAGGCAGCGTCTTCATCGGCGGTGCGGTGGTGCAGTGGCTGCGTGACGGCCTGAAAGCCATCACGAGCAGCAGCGACGTGCAGGCCCTGGCAGAGACCGTGCCCGATGCCGGCGGCGTGGTGTTCGTGCCGGCCTTCACCGGCCTGGGCGCGCCCTATTGGGACGCCGACGCCCGCGGTGCCATCGTGGGCCTGAGCCGCGGCAGCACGGTGGCGCACGTTGCACGCGCGGCTTTGGAGAGCATTGCTTTCCAGAGCGCCGCGCTGCTGCAGGCGATGGGCAAAGACGCGGTGGCCGCCGGCGGCGCGGCGCCGACTGAATTGCGCGTGGACGGCGGCGCCAGCGTCAACGACCTGCTGATGCAGTTCCAGGCCGATTTGCTGGGCATTCCGGTGGTGCGCCCGGCCATTACCGAAACCACCGCCTTGGGCGCGGCCTGGTTGGCGGCACTGGCGGTGGGTCTGCATCGGAACACTGACGAACTGACAGCGCTGTGGCGGGAAGAGCGCCGCTTCCATCCAACGATGGCGCCGGCCGAAGTGCAAGCGCGCATGGCAGCCTGGGAAGCGGCCGTGCGCCAAACGCGCACTCGTTGAGCACCGGACCCCAAGGACTTGCGCGGAACCGGCTCTGCCGGGCCGCTGCAAGAGCCCCCTCGGGGGGTAGCGAGCGCCAGCGAGCTTGGGGGCCTTTACTTGACCGCGAAGTCCGCCAGCGACTTGCCGCTGTTGATGGCGTCGCGCAGCCATTGCGGGCGCTTGCCGCGGCCACCCCAGGTGCCGCCGCTGTCGTTACGAAACTTCACCACTGCCACCGGCTTGGCGGCTGCCTTGCGGCCGCGCTTCTTGGCCGGGGCACCAGGCGTGGCCGGACCCTTGGCCTTGGGCGCAAGACCCAGGTCCGCAGCGGTCAGACCATAAACGGTGATGGCTTCGCGAATGCGGCCGACAACACCTTCGACTTCCTTGCGGCGCATCTTCTCGGCGTCAGCCTTGAGGACTTCAATCTGCTTGATGATCTGAGCGTAGGACTTGGTCATGGATGGACTCGAATGGGTAACTCCCTGCGGGGGCCTAAAAGGCTTGGGCACTGCAGCATCTATTTGGCAAATGCGCTGCTTCACTGCATATTATGGCGTCAATTCCACCGAGTTTGTTTCGCGACGTAAATCCGCGACGCTCCGCGTCAAACCCGCACTAACTCTTCAGCCTGTTTCAGGCCCTTCGTGGCACGCACCCAGAACTGAGAGAACGAGTTGCAACGGCTGGCTGGCCATTGCAGCAAATGCGCTGGCCCAGGCAAATGCAGCGCAGCAAATGCCGGGCTCAAATGCGGGCTGCCCACACCGTGCAGCACCTGGGCCGACGACAAGGCCTGCACCAATGCATCGGCCGTGCCGCACCAGCGCAATTCGCTGGCTGCCTGGAGCCGTGTGGCCACGAAACGCCAGCGTGCTGCGCTCCAGGGCCAACGCTGATGAAAGGCCGAATCGACCACCGCCACATTCACGACGCCGGGTGTGTCGGCACCCGCCATCGCCCAGGGGTGCAGCAGCTGCACTTCACGCCCGCGCAGCGCCCGCGCCTCGGGTGCGGTGAACTCGCCGGCGGGCGGCGCCGCCCGCAGCGGCGGTTCGGCCACCGCAACGCCCTTGCCTGCCGCAGCAGGCCGCTGGGAACGTGCCATGCGATCGAGTTCTTCGTAACTGGCATCGACGACGCTGCCGCGGCTGTGCCAATGACGCGGCGCATAACGCTCGACGTTGTCGGCATTGAAGAGATACGGCTTGTGGCTGCCAGTGCCGGCCACCCATTGCCAGCTGAGGTGGTTGCTCGCCAGGTCGCCATCGAGCAGATGACCGTACAACCAATCGGCACCGGCGCGCCAATGCACCTTGCGAAAGTGCACCACGTATGACGCCAGCCACATGCGGGCGTGGTTGTGCAGATAGCCCGTGGCGTACAGCGCGCGAACCGCTTCGTCGATGACCGGCACGCCCGTGGCGCCCTGCCGAATGTCGGCGGGCAGTTCACGCGCATACGCTTCATCGGGCAGCACACCTTCGTGCAGCGATTCGAAAATGCCGTTGCCATCATGCTGCCAGACATGGTGGAAATACTCGCGCCAGCCGAACTCATAAACCAGCTTGTGCTGCACCGGCAGCGGGCCCCGTTGCAGCACACCGGCCAGCACTTGCGGCAGCGTGATGAGGCCGTGGGTGAGATAGGGCGACAAGCGCGTCACATCACCGTCGATCGCGTTGCGCGTGTGCGCGTAGGCGGCAGGCCGTACGGCCGCCACGCGGGCGCGCGCGGCCGCCTGCGTGGGCTCGAATTCGTCGTGTGGGAAACAATTTTTCATGCTGCGGCCTTCTTGTGTTTTCGGCAGGCAGCGGAGCAATAACGCACCTCGGCCCAGTTCTTGGCCCAGGCCTTGCGCCAGCTCATCGGGCGGCCGCAGGCCAGGCAGGGTTTGCTGGGCAGCGCCGCCTTGTTGCCTTTGAAAGCTTGCTCGGGCGGCATCAGAACAACCTGCCCTGGGGGCTGGGTTCGGGCGCCTTCTTCTCGCACGTGGGGCCGCTGCTGCGCTTCATGCGCCAGCGGCGCCTCGCCCACACGAACCCGCTGCAGCTGGCCGCGCGCCGTCATTTCGCGCCGCAGCTCGGCCAGACCTTGCAATGTGAAATGCAGCGAGGGCGGTGTGCATGCGAAGTATTCTGGGTGCGCGTGGACATGGCCGCTGGCGAATGGCGCCTTGCCCTACCAGTTCAACGGGTCGGTGCGGTACAGGCGCGCGAACTCGGCATACAACGCGGGGTGGGCCGAGGCCAGTGCCGCAGGTTGCTCGAAGAAGTGCTCGCTGACCACGGCGAAGAACTCGGCCGGGTTGGTCGCCGCATAGGGGTCGATGACCCCATCAAGCCCTTGGCTCAGGCGGTGCTGCAATGTGTTGAATTCACGCTGCAGCACTGCCGCCCAGCGGCTGTAGCCCTCACGCCGGCCCAGCCAGGGTGCGCCGTTCGCGCGGCCCCGCTCCTGGTCGAGCTGGTGCGCAAACTCGTGGATCACGACGTTGTGTCCGTCATCGGGGTTGGCAGCGCCTGCCAGCACGTCGTCCCAACTCAACAGCACCTGGCCTTGTTGCCACGACTCACCCGACAGCGCTCGGCGCGTTTCGTGCGTGAGGCCGCCCTCACCGGGCTCGGCGCGGTCGACGACAAACGCGCCTGGGTAGACCAGCACCTGACGCAGGTTCTCGAAATAGCCCGCACTGCGGTTCAGCAGCAAGAGCGCCGCCTGCGCGGCGATGAGCACCCGCATCTCGGTCGTGACAGTGAGCCCGGCGCAGCCGATGAAGGGCTTTTCCGCCACCAGCACCTGCACGTGCTTCTTCAACTGCAACTGCAAGTCTGCCGGCATGCGGGCGTAGGCCGGCATGCGCCGCCTCAGAATTTCTCGCCACACGGATGGAAAGGGCTGGCGCCGCAAGCGCCCACGTCGCCAGCCCGCCCAGGCAGATGGGCCCAGCAACCATGCCAGAACCGACAAGACCAGCAGGGTGAAAAACAGAAAGGGCCAGAGCGCGTCCACCGGCCCATCTGGGCGCGGGCTGAAGGAGTTTCAAGTCCCCGATACGCCTGCTGCACAGCCTACAAGCTGCCGCTGATGCGCAAGCGCTCCAGCCGCAGCTGCAGTGCCAGGCGCAGGTCGGCAGCTTCGCGGCGCAGCGCGGCTGCAGCTTCGGGCGAGCCTTCCGCAGCGGCGCGCTTCTCCAGCCCGGCGATGCGCTGCATCAACTCGACCTCGGGCGGCACGACGCCGGCGTCTTTCAGCACTTTCATGCCCATGCGCAACTCGGCTGGCGTCTCGTCATAGCCATCGCCGAAGTTCAGCGGCTTGCCATAGCTCGGCGCCGCCTGCAGTTCACCGCTGCGTGCACTTTCGGCCAGAGAGCGGCCGATGTCGTCTTCCAGCAGCTTCAACCGCTGCTCGCGTTTTTCTTCGGCGGTCATGTCGACACTCCCAGGTTTTCCCGACCAGGGCCTTGCGTGGAACCGGCTCCGCCGGTCCACTGCAAGAGCCCCCCCCGGGGGACAAGCGAACGCAGTGAGCCTGGGGGCCAACAATCACGCGCGTGCCTTCTCGGGCAAGGCCAGCTTTTCCAGCCAATGCCGCGTCAGTGGCGTGATGGGTTTGGCCATGCAGCGTTCGTTGACCAGCGCGCGGCCGAGCTGGCGCCGGCCACCCAATGCTGCAGCGCCCAGCAGGGTCTGAGCGATGAAGTCGCGCTGGGCGTGGCTGCCGCCCAGACGCTGAGCGCCGCTGTGCACGGGGTAGATGAGGTCGACGGCGGTGTCGGCATCACCGCGCGCAAAGGCCAGCAGGCCACGCATCAGCGGCAAGCCCACGTCGCGCGCCACGAGGTGGTTGCTGCGGCGCGCATCTTCAGCGCAGAGCACGCGCTCGGCGCAGCGCGCCACCCAGGCTTCTGCGCGCTGCATGTCGCCAGCTGCCAGCATGGCCAGCACGGCGTGCACGTCGTTGAAGGCGCTGTCGCCTGCATGTTCGCCGTCCAGCGCCCAGCCCTGCACCGCGGCTGCAGCGTGCGCGCTGACGTCCTCGCCCAGCAGGTGCAGCCGCCACAGCAGCGCCGCGGCATCCACACGCTGCAGCGTCATCTGCAGGGCCTCGCCGCTGAGGTGGGCGTCCACCAGACGCAGCACGCCCTTCAGGTCCAGCGCTTCCAGGCGGAAAAGGCTCTTGTGCCACCACAGGTGGCAGGCGAACCCATTGCCTTCGGCCCAATGCGCCTGGTGCTGGCGCAACCAGGCCGAGCCTTCTTCGAATCGGCCCTGCATCTCCATCACGTGGGCCACGGCGTGCACGGCCCAGGGCACCTGCGGGTTGCACGCCAGCGCACGGCGGCCGGCCTCTTCGGCCTGCGGGTAAAGGTTGTTTTCTACCAGACCGAAAGCATGCAGTGCCAGCACGTGGGCGTAGAGCGGGTCGCCATCGTCCCAGGCCGGCAGGGCGCGTGCCGGGCGTGCGCGCAGGCCGATGGCGTCGCCGCGGTAGAAGTCCCACGACTGCGCCCACTGCAACGCCAGCGCATCCGTCGGGTGTTCCAGCAGCAGTTCGTCCCAGGCGCGGCAGGCGGCGTGCCAGCGGCCTTCCAGCACCAGTTGCACGGCGTGCAGGTGGCCGCGCTCACGGGCGGTGGCGTTCCTGGCCAAGCCACGCGCGTGGGAAAGGTGGGCGTCGGCTTCGCGCGCGAGGCCGGGCTCGGTCAGTCCCAGCAGAAAACCGGCCTTCATCACGTGCGGCAGCAGCCAGCCGGGGTCGGCGGCGATGGCCTCGTCCAGATCGGCCAGCGGCGTGTCGTAGAACGACATCATTCGCCACAGCGCCTGCTCGGCCGCAGCCAGTGCCGGCCTGCAGATGCTGCTGCACGGGTTGCCGCGCGCGTCGGGGTAGGACATGGCGCGAATGTAGCGCGGCTGTATGGCGGGTCTGCCGGTGCGGGCTCAGCCAGACATCAGCCAGAGTTCAGCCAGTCCACAGTCGGTGCTCAGTTCCTGGCCATGAACTTCGCCAGATTCCTGGCCGCAGTGGCGCGCACCTTGTTGCGCAGCCAGGGCGTCCAGCCCAGCAGCCAGCCCGGCAGGCAGAGCGCCTGGCGCGACCACGCCCAGAAGTCGAAGCGGTCGCGGTGGCGTGTGATGAGACCGGCGCTGGCGAACTCGAACCCGGCGTCGATGCGGTTCAGCACATGTCGGCCGGTGGCGGAAAAAAGGTAGCGCGTCCCAGTGCGCGCTGCGCTCGGTGATGCGGCTGACCTGCAGCTTCCAGTGCGCCATGCCCTTGGCTTTCGTCGCCGTGCACAGCATGCGCCACATGCCGCCTATCTGATCGGCACCGTGCAACGAAAACGCCTCGTCGTCGAAGCTGGCTTCGGGTGCATAACAACGCTGCATGGTGTCGGCGTCGAGTGCCGCGAAGGAGGCATAGAAGCGTTCGATGGTGGCTCGGCTCAAGCAACCTCCCGGGCAGTGCTGGCGCTGATTGTGGCCGCCGGCCCCGGTGTCAAGGCCCTAGCCGCGCGCTGCCGCCAGCAGCCGCTGCGTGTACGGATGCTGCGGCGCCTGGATGATCTGCTGCACAGGCCCTTGCTCAACGATGCGCCCTTCGTGCAGCACCAGCACGTCGTCGCACACATGGTCCACCACCGCGAGGTCGTGGCTGATGAAGAGATAGCTCATGCCGTAGCGCTGCTGCAGGTCTTGCATCAGGTTCAGCACCTGGGCCTGCACGCTGAGGTCGAGCGCGCTGACGGGCTCGTCCGCGACGATGAGTGCCGGCCGCGTGATGAGCGCTCGCGCAATGGCGATGCGCTGGCGCTGGCCGCCGCTGAATTCATGCGGGTACTTGTGCAGGTCGCTGCTGGCCAGGCCCACCGCGGCCAGTGCTTCTGCCGCGCGCTCGCGTTGTTCGGCGAGTGTGGCGCGCTGCAACACCGCCAGCGGCTCGGCCACGGTTTGCAGCACGCTGCGGCGCGGGTCCAGCGAGGCATAGGGGTCTTGAAACACCATCTGGAATTTCACGCGCATGGCGCGCAGCGCTGCGGGTGGCAGGCGGTGGAGGTCGTCGCCGTTCAGCCGCACACGGCCTGCGTCAGGTTTTTCCAGCGCCATCACCAGCCGCGCCAGCGTGCTTTTGCCCGAGCCCGATTCACCCACCACGCCCAGGCTGCGCCCGGCCTCGAGCGTGAAGCTCACGCCGGCCACTGCCTGCACCCTGTGCACCGGTGCGAAAGGATGCGGGCGCGGCAGGCGGTAGCTGCGCGACAGCTTGTCGGCCACCAGCAAGGGCATGCGGCTCACACGCCCGCCCGCAGGCAGGCGGCCGTGTGGCCAGGGCCCACATCCACGGCAGCCGGCACTGCCTCGCGGCAGGCGTCGAAGGCCAGCGTGCAGCGTTCGGCAAAGGCGCAGCCCGCCGGCATCTCGGCCAACGCCGGCACACGCCCGGGGATGGTGGGCAGCACCCGCGCCTGGCCGCTGGACCGCCCCTGGCCCAGCCGCGGCCGCGCCGCCAGCAGGCCGCGGGTGTAGGGGTGCGCCGGCTGCGCCAGCACCTGCGCCGTGGTGCCTTGTTCGACGAACCTTCCGGCGTACATCACGCACAACTGCTGCACGCTGCTGGCCATCAACGCGAGGTCGTGGCTGACGAGCAGCAGCGCCATGCCGTCTTCCTGCACCAGTTGCGCAATGAGACGCAGCATCTCGCGCTGCAGCGTCGCGTCCAGCGCCGTGGTGGGCTCGTCGGCCAACAGCAGCGCCGGGCCGCAGGCCAGCGCGATGGCGATCACCACCCGCTGGCGCTGCCCACCGCTGAGTTGATGCGGGTAGGCGTCCAGCCGCTGCGCTGCGTTGGGCAGCTGCACGCGGTCGAGCAGGCGCAGCGCCTGCGCCCGCGCCGCGGTGGCCGAGAAGCCCAGGTGCAGGCGCAGCGGCTCCGCCACTTGGCGCGCAATGGTGTGCAGCGGGTTCAGCGCCGTCATCGGCTCTTGAAACACCATCGCCATGCGGCGGCCGCGCAGCCGGCACAACGCGGATTCACTCAGCGTAGTGAGTTCCTGCCCGTCGAAGTGAATGGTGCCTTGCGTTTGCGCGCCTTCGGGCAGCAGGCCCATCAACGCCAGCGCCGTGAGGCTCTTGCCGCAGCCCGATTCGCCGATCAAGCCGAGCGTCTGGCCGCGTTCCAGCGCGAAGCTCAGCCCGCGCAGCGCACGCACGGGGCCGCTGTCGCTGGCCAGCGACAGCTGCAGATCGCGAACCTCCAGCAGCGCCATCAACGGTTCAGCCGTTCGGCCATTCAGCGTGCTGCCAGCAGGTCGAGGTAGGCGCCGGCCAGGCGTTCGGCATCGGCCAGGCCCAGCTGCAGCATCAGGGCCTCGGCGATGGCTTGGCCCTCGGCATCGCTCTGGCCGTCTTGCAGCACCACTTCCAGTTCCATGAAATCGCCCAGACCCGCCACGCGGTCGATGTGGATGCGCGTGCTGCCTATCAGACACAGCCAGCGCTGCTTCTGCACACGGCCTTGCAAACCGCAGGCGCGCGTCAACGCCTCGCGCAGCGCCGTCGGGTCGGACACGGGCACACGCACATAGTCGCTGGCCTTGGGCTCGGCGCTGTCGGCGCGGTGGTAGTGAATGAGTTCGGCGCTGCCGTCGGCAACTTCGCGCAGCTTCAGGCGACCGTGGGGCACGGAGAAGAAACTGTCGTCCTGCACGATCAGCAAGGCCGGCGCGCCAGACAGCGCCTCGGCGCGCGGACGCAAATTTTCAACGCTGGCGATGCGGGCCTTGATCTCGATGTTGCGCGGCATGGGCGTTCAGGCCTGGCCGCTGGCAATCTGCCTCAAGGCTTTCTCGAAGATCTCGGGCGGCTGCCCGCCCGAGATGAGGTGCTTGCCGTTGATGACGATGGCCGGCACCGAGCTGATGCCCGCCTGCTGCCATTGGTGTTCGGCCGCGCGCACCTCGGTGCCGTAGCGCCCGCTCTTCAACACCTCTTCTGCGGCCGCCACTTCCAGGCCCGCACGGCCCGCCAAGTCCAGCAGCACGTCGTGCGCGCCCGGGTTGCGGCCTTCACCGTGATAGGCCTGCAGCAGCGCATGTTTGAGCGCGCGCTGTGCGCCCGGCGGCTGGCCGGGTTCGCCCGCCCAGTGCAAGACACGGTGGGCGTCGAAGGTGTTCCAAACTCGGGCGCGGTCGCCGAAGCTGAAGCCCACCGCCGCGCCGCGCTCGCGGATGACATCGCGGTTGCGCGCCAGCTGCTCGTCGCCCATGCCGTACTTGGCCTTCAGGTACTTGCCCGCATCGGCGCCTTCGGCGGCCATGTCGGGGTTCAGTTCGAAGGGCTGGAAGCGCAGCTCGGCCTTGACTTCGGGCGCCAGTCGCTGCAGGGCGGTTTCCAGCGCGTTCAGGCCGACGGCGCACCAGGGGCAGGCCACATCGGAGACGAAGTCGATCTGAAGGTCTGTGTTCATCGCGTCACCTCTGTCGGTTCAGTTTGGGGTCCAGCATGTCGCGCAGGCCATCGCCCATCAGGTTCAGGCCCAGCACGCTCAGCATGATGGCGGCACCGGGCCACACCGCCAGCATCGGTGCCTGGAACATCAGGCTCTGCGCGTCGTTCAGCAGCCGGCCCCAGCTAGGCTGTGGCGGCTGCGTGCCCAGCCCCAGGTAGCTCAGCGCAGCCTCGGCCAGTATGGCCGTGGCAAATGAAATGGTGGCCTGCACGATCAGCGGGCTGGCGATGTTGGGCAGCACATGCCAGCGTGTGATGCGCCACGGCGAGAGCCCGGCGGCGCGTGCGGCAGTGACGTAGTCGCGCGCCCACACCGACACCGCCGCGCCGCGCGCGATGCGCGCAAAGACCGGCACGTTGAAGATGCCGATGGCCACGATGCTGGTCATGAGGCCGGGCCCGTAGATCGCCGTCAAGAGAATAGCCGAGAGCAACGCTGGAAAGGCGAATGTGAAATCGGCACAGCGCATCAAGACCTCGTCGACCCAGCCGCGGCCATTCGCACGCTGCGCCGCGGCCAGCAAGCCCAGCGCCACGCCCAGGCCTGCGCCCAGACCCACCGCGATGACGCCCACCACGATGCTGCTCTGCGCACCCACCAGCAGCAGGCTGAGCACGTCACGGCCCAGCGCGTCGGTGCCCAGCCAGTGCGCTGCGCTGGGCGGCTGCAGCTTGTGCGGGATGTTGATTTCGGTCGGCGGCCAGGGCGTCCAGAACAGCGACAAGGCCGCCGCCCCCAACAGCAGCGCCGTGAGCACGCTGCCCACGACGAAGCTCGGGTGGCGGCGGGCACGCGCCCAGAGGCCTGAGCCGGGGCGCGAATTCCCCGGGGCGACCCGCAACCCGGCCGTCATGCGGCGGCCCGCCGCAAGCGTGGGTCGACCACGACGTAGAGCAGGTCCACCAGAAGATTGACCAGCACCACCAAGGCAGCCAGCAGCATCACCACGTCGCGCACCACGACGAGGTCGCGGTTGCTGACGGCCTGGAAGATGAGGCGGCCCACGCCGGGCAGCACGAACACGTTTTCCACCACGATGGTGCCGGTGATGAGGTTGGCAAACTGCAGCCCGGCAACGGTCAATACCGGAATCAGCGCGTTGCGCAGCACATGGCGAAGCATCGCCTGGCGCCGGCTCAGGCCCTTGGCACGCGCGGTGCGAACGTGGTCTTCACGCATCACGTCGAGCAGGGCCGAACGCGTCATGCGCGCCAGGATCGCCGCCTGCACCAGCGCCAGGCTCAGCGCGGGCAGCAGCAGCGCTTTCAGGCCCGGCCAGAGGCCGCCGCCTTCGTCTGCGGTCCATCCCGGAAAGCCGCCGGCGCTGACCCATTGCAGCTGCACCGAAAAGAGCAAGATCAGCAGGATGGCGAACCAGAAGTTGGGGATGGCAATGCCCAGCTGGCTGACGGCCATCACGCCGACGTCACCCAGCCGGCGGTGTCGGGCGGCGGCGTAGATGCCCATGCCCAGGGCCAGGGCCACGGTCAGCAGCATCGCCATCATGGCCAGCGGCAGCGTCACGCGCAGGCGTTCGGCCAGCAGTTGCGAGGTGGGCGTGTCGTAGCTGAAGCTGCGCGCGGTTTCGCCCCGAAGCAGGCCGCCCACCCATTGCAGGTAGCGCGTCAGCGCTGGCTGGTCGAGCCCCAGTTGCGCCTGCAGTGCGGCCACCGCCTCGGGCGTGGCCGTTTCGCCGAGGATGACTTCAGCCGCACTGCCCGGCAGCAGTTCGAGCACAGCGAACACCACCACCGATGCCACCGCCAGTGTCGCCACGAAACCTGCCAAGCGCTTGACGACGAACCACAGCATGCCAGGATGATGCCGCAGAGAAAAAGGGTGAAGGCCCCCGAAGCGGGAAGCCTTTCACCCTTGCGGCCGCCCCTGCCGGGGCTGGGGGATCAGAACGAGTGGCGCACGCCCACTTCATAACCAGTCGACCCGGTGCCCGCCCTCAACGGGGAGCCCGTGGCGACGGTGAAGGCCGCCGGCCCGCGGTTGCTGATCTTCGAGTAGTTCGCGTACACGGCGGTGCGGCGCGACAGGGCGTAGTCACCCCCCACCGTGGCGTGCTGTGCCGAACGGTTGCCGATGCTGCCGCCGCCCTCCATCTTCTGGTACGAAGCGCGCATCGTGACCGGGCCCACCGGCGCAGAGATGCCGAACAGCATGTTCTTCTGGTCGGCCGCGCCCACATCGGTGGTGCTGTACATGCCGAACAGCTTCACCACCTTGAAGTCGTAGGTGGCGCCGAAGTTGATCATCTTGGCATCGATGCTGTTGGTCACCTCGGTGGTGCCGTAGGCGACCAAGGCCAGCAGCGGGCCGGCGCGGTAGCCGACGCGACCGCCGATGTACTTGTTGCCGAGGGCGCCCTCACCGGCAGCCACCAGCACGGCGCCGAAGAAACCCGCGCCAGCCGGGCTGTCGTAGGAGATGCTGTTGCTGGAACGCGAGAAGCTGTTGTAAGCGCCGCCGGCCGGGATGAGGCCTGTGCTTTGCTGCAGACGGCTCGAAGAGCCCATGCCGGTGTCGCCGAACGGATCGAGCTGTTCCCAGTTCAGGCCGGTGGGGTTCTTCTGGCGACCGAAGCGCACCTCACCGAAGCCGCCCTGCAGGCCGATGGTGGACCGGCGCTGCCAGGTCTGCCCGGTGGCGTTGCCGGTGTCGGCGTCGATGGAGCCTTCGATCCAGAAATTGGCTTTCAGGCCACCACCGAGGTCTTCAGTGCCACGAAAGCCCAGGCGGCTGCTGTTCAGGCCGTTGGTAGCCAGCTGCTTCTGCGAAGCGCCGTTGTCCACCGAGCGCGCGGCCAGATCGATGACGCCGAAGAGGGTGACGGAGGACTGCGCCATCGCCGGGGCGGCAATGGCCAACAGCGCCGCAGCGGCCAGGGTGGTTGTGGTCTTCTTCATGTGCTTCCTATCAGACGAATGAGCCGGGCATCGGGGCCGGGCGGTGTTGCTGGGTGACCAGGGCAAAACCCCGGGGCAACCCTGAGACTAGGTAAACCGTGTGGCGTTCCCATGACAGCGTTGTTTTTTCCGCTATGCAATTTTTTCACGCCCAGTACAGACATGATTCTCACACGCCGGCTCTGGCATGCAGGCAGGCGCTCAGCCCAGCTTGTAGGTCTGCAGATGGATGCTGGTTTCGGTTCCTGCAATGCCCTTGATCAAGCGCACACGCTCCAGCACGGCCGCCAGTTCACCCAAAGTGCCGCCGCGCAGCTCGGCCAGCAAGTCCCAGCGGCCGTTGGTGTCATGCAAACCTGCTACGCCGGGCTCTCCCAGCAAGTGAGCGATGACTTCACGTGTCTGGTTGCCGTCCACGGTGATGCTCATCCAGGCGGTGATGAGGTCGGGCTGGCTGTCGGGCCGCAGCCGCACCGTGTAGCCGGTGATGACGCCGTCGTCTTCCAGCCGCTTCACGCGGTTGGTGACGGTGCCGCGTGACACCCCCAGCCTGGCGGCGAGGTTGGCAACGGTGCACCGGGCGTCTTGGCGCAGCAGCGCGAGCAGCTGCAGATCGGTGGAGTCCATTTGTGCAATTTATCAGCAAACGCTGCCACTTCGGCAGAAAGCTGGCCAAAACCCTGCATCTCTGCCGCTTCTCTCTGCCGACGGGCCCCAGAACAATGGCGGTCTGCCCTTCGAGGCCCCGCACGCGATCGAGAAATCATGACCACCCTGCTCACCACCCGTGACATCGCCAGCATCGTTTCCGCCCACGGCCTGCCAGAGGTGCTGCGCCAGATGGTGGCCGGCATCGAAGGTGAATTCCGCCGCTGGCCCGAGTTCGACAAGGTGCCACGTCTGGCCAGCCACTCGCGCCAGGGTGTCATCGAGTTGATGCCGGTGGCCGACGCTGCGCACTACAGCTTCAAGTACGTCAACGGCCACCCAGCCAACGGCCGCTTGGGCCTGCCGACGGTGATGGCCTTCGGTGTGCTGGCCGAAGTCTCGACAGGCAAGCCTTTGCTGCTGAGTGAGCTCACACTCACCACAGCCATGCGCACGGCGGCCACTTCCGTGATGGCGGCCAAGCTGCTGGCGCGGCCGGGCTCGCGCACCATGGCCCTCATCGGCAACGGCGCGCAGAGTGAATTCCAGGCGCTGGCCTTTCACCACCTGATGGGCATCAGCACGCTGCACCTCTTCGACACCGACACCGCCGCCACGGCCAAGCTGCAGCGTCACTTGCGAGGTGTACCCGGCCTGAAAGCCGTGGCTTGCGGCAGCACTGCCGAAGCCTTGCTGGGCGCCGACATCGTGACCACGGTGACCGCCGACAAGCGAAACGCCACCATCGTCACGCCCGCCATGCTGGCGCCGGGCATGCACCTGAACGCCGTCGGCGGCGACTGCCCGGGCAAGACCGAGTTGCACCCCGGCGTGCTGGCTGCAGCGAGCGTGTTCGTGGAATACGAACCGCAAAGCCGCATCGAAGGCGACCTGCAGCAGATGCCTGCCAGCTTCCCTGTGACGGAGCTGTGGCGGGTGCTCGGCAGTCAGGCGCCGGGTCGGCAGAGCGACGCCGAGGTGACGGTCTTCGACTCCGTCGGCTTTGCGCTGGAGGACTTCGCGGCGTTGCGCCTGATGGGGGCCCTGGCGGCCGAATTGGGTCTGGGCCAGACCATCGACCTCATCCCGGAGATGGCCGACCCGAAAGACCTCTTCGGTGAACTGATGCGGCCACGCGCGGCGGTCCTGCGCGCCGCTTGAAACCCGCGCAGCCTGAACCGGTCAGCGGCGGCCGGGCGCGCGCCGGTCAGACACCGCGCTCATGCCGGTCGGCAGCGGCGTTCAGGTCGCAGGCGAAGCGCGGGTCCTGACTGGCAATGCGCATCGCGTATAGACGCAGCTTTGAGGCTTCGCTCAGGTGCCTGGCATGCCGGGAACGCAGCGCACGGGCGCTTCGGCGGTCTGCTATCCAGCCCAGCAGGCGCAAGGCCAGCGCGGCAGCCAGTGCCGCGCCGCGCGGCGCGGCAACCTTGATGGGCGACTGGACGGTGATGGTGGTCATGATGGATTCCGGTGTTCGGCTCCCGAACTTCGGGGGCACCGGACGCATATTGGGGTTAACCCCAATACTTTGCAAGTGCACAAGTCGCGGTGCCGCCACGAAGCCAGAAATCAATCGATGACAGCCGCCATCGCCATCGCCGTTCTCTTGACATTGCCGGTGTTCAGGCCCGCCACGCACAAGCGCCCGCTGCGCACGATGTAGACGCCGAACTCCTCGCGCAGGCGGTCCGCCTGCAGGGCGCTGAGGCCGGTGTAGCTGAACATGCCACGCTGGCGCAGGAAGTAGTCGAAGTCGTGGCCCGGCTTGCTGGCGGTCAACATGCCGTGCAGGCTGCGCCGCATGCCCGCGATGCGTTCACGCATCGTCGCCACCTCGGCTTCCCAGCTGCTGCGCAGCGCAGGGTCGGCCAGCACGCGGCTGATGATGCCGGCGGCGTGGATGGGCGGGCTGCTGTAGTTGCGGCGCACGGTGGCCTTCATCTGCCCCAGCACCAGTTCAGCCTCGGCTGCGGTGGCGCAGACCACGCTCAAGGCGCCGGCGCGTTCGCCATAGACGCTCATGCTCTTGCTGAAGCTGTTGGCAACGAAGAAGCTCAAACCCTCGCCAGCCAGCAAGCGCACGGCATGGGCGTCTTCTGCAATGCCGTCGCCATAGCCCTGGTAGGCCAGGTCGAGGTAGGGCAACAGCTCGCGCTCGCGCAGCACCGGCACCAGGGCTTGCCACTGCGCCGGCGTCAGATCCACCCCCGTGGGGTTGTGGCAGCAGGCGTGCAGCAGTACCAGGCTTCTGGCCGGCAGGGTGCGCAAGGTGGCGAGCATGGCGTCGAAGGCCAGGCCGCCTGTCTTGGCGTCGTAGTAGGGATAGGTGTTGACCGTGATGCCGGCGCCTTCGAACATCGCACGGTGGTTGTCCCAGGTCGGGTCGCTGATCCAGAGGGCGCTGCCGGGCAGCCAGCGCTTGAGGAAATCGGCGCCCACACGCAAACCGCCGCTGCTGCCCACGGTCTGCAAGGTGGCGATGCGACCCGAGCTCACCGCCTCATGACCTTCACCGAACAGCAAAAGCTGCACGGCCTTGCGCGCGGCGGCCGAACCCTCGATGGGCAGATACGGTTTGGGCCCGCTTTCGGCCAGCATCTGCGCCTCGGCGTTTTTCACGCAGTCCAATACCGGAATGCGGCCGGCATCGTCGAAGTAGATGCCGATGGACAGGTTCACCTTGTCGACGCGCGGGTCCTTCTGAAATTCGTCGTTCAGGCCGAGGATGGGGTCGCCGGGGTAGGGTTCGAGGTGGCTGAAAAAGCTCATGGTCGGGTGCTCTCAGCCTCTCAGGCCGCCAGGGCCTTCTCGATGTCGGCACACAGGCTTTCGGGCTTGTCGGTGGGGGCGTAACGCTTGATCACCCGGCCGTCGCGGCCGATCAGGAATTTGGTGAAGTTCCACTTGACGGCCTGGGTGCCCAGCAGGCCGGGCTTTTCGCCCTTCAGCCACTGCCACAGCGGGTGGGCACTGGCGCCGTTGACCTGGGTCTTGGCCATCATCGGAAAGCTGACGCCGTAGTTCAGCTCGCAAAACGACGAGATCTGCGAATCGCTGCCCGGGTCCTGGCCACCGAACTCGTTGCTGGGAAACCCCACCACCACGAGGCCGCGCTCGGCATGGTCTTTCCAGAGCTTTTCCAGCCCCGCGAATTGCGGCGTGAAGCCACAGGCGCTGGCGGTGTTGACGATCAACACCACCTTGCCCTTTTGCGCGGAAAAGTGCGCCGGCTTGCCTTGGATGCTGACGGCGTCGAAGTCGTAGAGGTTGTGAGCCATGGGCGCGGATTTTTCGCAGACAGATGTGGTGGTGTCGATGTTATCGCCGGGCTCGACAACGCACAGACAGCAAACTGACAGCGCATACCTTGTCCGGGCGTTTGACAGCGCGCGGGCGCGCAGCCACCATCGGCCGCAGGCGCGTCCGCCCGACATCCCCGCCCCTTCATGCCGCATCGCGTCGCGTTCCTGGGTTTCAGCGAGTTCGAGCGCAAGGCGCTGACCTCGTACTTTCGCCTGACCCACAACCGCAGCCCTGCCTACGAGCAGGTGCCCACGCTCACCGACGCCGACTTCCTGGTGGCCGATGCCGACCACGGGCCTTCGGTGCAGCTGGTGCAGGCCATCGAGCGCATGGACGAGACCGTCTTCATCGGCAACCTGGCCCCCGAGGGCGCGCGCGCCTGGATGACGCGCCCCATCGACGCGCTGCACGTGATGCGGGAACTGGACAGGTTGGTGGCACACGCCTTGGGCGCGCGAGCCCCGCGCGATGACTATGCCGGGCCACACACCACCATCATCCAGCTGGCTCGGCAACGCCGCGGCGCGCCTGTGGCCCCGCCCGACCCGGACGACAACGCCTTGCTCGGCGACCTGCCCTTCAGCGCACCCGAACCGGCCGCTGTCCGTGCCCCCAAGTCTGCGCATGAACCAGCCAGTCAGGCGGCCGCGGAGCCTGCCTTCGAAAGCGCATCCGCCACCGCAGCGCTCGACCCGCTGACCTTGCGCGACCCCCGGCCGAGCACGGTGCGGCTCGCGCCTGACTGCCCCCCGCCCGAGAACGGCCTCGTGGCGCACGAGCCTGCACTGCCCGCGACGCGCCCGCCTGTGCCTGAAGCCGAGTGGCTGTCGAAGCCGCCACCCGCTGCCCCCGCATCACCCGTGCTGCCAGTGGCCGGGGTGGCGCGTGCCACGGCAATGACTGGGGCCACGGCGGCCACGGCGACCAAAGCGCCACCCGAAGGTTCGCGCGTGCAAGCACCGATGCCGCCCAAGGCCCCGGTTCAACGTGTGGCGCTGATGCCCGCCAAGCCGCGC
The DNA here is from genome assembly GCA_038249925.1 of Burkholderiales bacterium. GTDB lineage: Bacteria > Pseudomonadota > Gammaproteobacteria > Burkholderiales > Burkholderiaceae_C > Rubrivivax. The sequence goes on along the minus strand of JBBSCV010000006.1, from coordinate 6,920 downwards.
GTGCTGCTGGTCGACGACAGCGCGATCGCCTTGCGTTTCCTGGAGGTGCGACTGGGCGGCTGGCAGCTGGAAGTCGACCGCGCGGCCACCAGCCAGGCCGCCGTTGCGCTGCTGGCCCAGCACAGCTACGACATCGTCTTTCTCGACATCGAGCTCGGCGCGGGGAGTGAACTCGACGGCCTCACGCTGTGCCAGCGCATCAAGCATTCACCGGCGCTGCTGGGCGCGATGGTGATCCTGGTCTCTGCCCACCACAGCGAACTCGACCGCGTGCGTGGCGCCCTGGCCGGCTGCGACGCCTACCTCGCCAAGCCGCTGGACATGCAAGAACTGCAGCGGCTGATGGACCGCCAGGGCGTGCTGGCGGTCAGCAGCGAGGGTGCGGCAGCGCCCTGATCGGCAGCCAGCGAACCGGTCGACCCGCGAGCCGGCGCGTTGTCAGTCCCGCAGCGCCAGCAGCGAGGCGCCAATGATCAAGGCGCCGCCCAGCAGCAGCGGCGCTGTCACCACCGCCGCACCCAGCAGCACCGCAGAGCCGCTGGCAAACAGCACCTCGGTGATCATCACCACCGCCGTCACATTGGCCGGCAGGTGCGAGGCACCGTATTGCAGCGCAAGATTGCCGGCCAGAAACGCTGCGGCCAGCGCCAAGGCCATCAGCAGCCAGCCCGCTGCGGGCGCCGGGGGCAGCGGCGCCAGGCCCTGCAGGGAAAGCATGCTGGCCAGCACACCTGCCACGAGGGCACCCCCCAGGAACATGGCCAGCGCCCTGGCCGCCTCGGGCTGATGGGCCTCGCGGCGCAGCAGCACGTTGTTCAGCGCGAAGGTGAAGCCGCCGAGCACACCCAGCCATTCGGGCAGCGTGCGCGGCAGCGGCAGGCCACCTTTCAGGCCGCTTTCGGGCCACAGCACGATGACCGCGCCCAGTAGCGCGATGCCCACGCGCACCAGCGCGCGGGTCGTGACGGCTTCCTTCAACAGCAGGCGCGCCAGCAGCACCGCCCACAGCGGCATCAGATAGAACAGCAGCACCACACGCACCACGTCGCCCACCGTGACGCCCCAGTTGAAGGACGCGTTGGTGGTGCCTGCGGCCAACACCAGCAGCCACAGCGTGCGCGCCCGCCACAGCTGGCCCCAGGCCTCGCGTCGCCACAGCGTGATGGCGAGCACGGCCACGGCGTAAATCATCACCGTGGCCCACAGCGGGTGCAGGCCGCGCGACTGCAGTTCCCGCAGCGGCCACCAGGACACGCCCCAGGTGAAGGCGTTGAACGTGAGGGCCAGCGCGGGCAGGGCGCGCTGCAATGCCGGCGTTATTGCGATACCTTCATGGCTGCACCTTCATCACGACACCTTCAGTGCGAGTCAGTGCGAGTCAGTGCGGGCGATGACCAGCAGCCGCTCCACCTCTTCGCGGTGTTGCACCGTGTTGCGGCGGTGCCAGCGGCGTATGAATTCCATGATGATCGCCACCGCCAGCCCGAACACCGTGATGGCGCTGAAAGCCGACAGACCGAACTTCGTCATGCCGACGTAGAAGGCACCCAGCCCCAGAATGCAGGCCTGTTCGTTGAAGTTCTGCACCGCGATGCTGCGGCCCGCGCCCATGAGGTTGTGCCCGCGGTGCTGCAGCAGGGCGTTCATCGGCACGATGAGAAAGCCGCACAGCGCGCCCAGCACGATGAGGAAGGGCGCCGCGACGTAGGCGTTGGTCAGCACGTTCAGGCCGATCATCAGGAAGCCGATGACGATGCCCAGCGGCAGCACGGCGGTGGCACGGTCGAGCTTCATCGTCATCGACGCCGTCACCGCGCCGATGACGCTGCCGATGATGACCACGCCTGCCAGGTTGCTGGCCTGCGTCGTTCCGTAACCCAAGGCGGCTGCGGCCCAGGCGAACACGATGACGCGCAGGTTGCCGAAGATGCCCCAGAGCAGCGTCGTGGTGGCCAGCGTGATCTGCCCGAGCTTGTCGCCCCACAGGCGCGTGTTGCACCGCGAAAAGTCGCGCACCAGACCCACGACACCGCCGACCATGGGCTGCAGCGGCGCGGTGGTGCGCGGGATGTAGAGGTTAAAGAGCGCCGCAATCACGTACAGGAAGACGATGAGCGAGATGGCGCCTTCGGGCGCTGTGTCGATGCCGAGGTCGAACAGGGGGAAGTCCACGCTCAGCAGCATCGGCGACAGCTTCGGGCCGACGAGCTGCCCGCCCACCAGGATGCCCAGGATGATGCTGCCCACAGTCAGCCCTTCGATCCAGCCGTTGCCCTTGACCAGCTGCGAAGGCGGCAGCAGCTCGGTGAGGATGCCGTACTTGGCCGGCGAGTAGGCCGCTGCACCCAGGCCCACGATGGCGTAGGCCCACAGCGGGTGGCCGCCGAACAGCATGTACAGGCAGCCCACCACCTTCACGCTGTTGCTGAGGAACATGACGCGGCCCTTCGGCAGCGCGTCGGCAAAGGCACCGACGAAGGGCGCCAGCAGCACATAGAACAGCGCAAACATCGGCGCCAGGGCAGGGGTTTGCCAGGCCGGTGCGCTGTTCATGCGCAGCAATTCGATGGCGGCGACCAGCAGTGCGTTATCAGCCAGCGAGCTGAAGAACTGCGCCGACATGATGGTCGAAAAACCTTTTTTCATCGTCTCGCGCGCGCTGCACTGCTGGCGCCTGAGGCGGGCGTGCGTGATCTCCATCTTCGGGGCCGGCGGGTTATAGCACGCGCCCCCTGCACCAACGATGGAGCGCCGAGCCGGCTGGCAGAATCGGCTCGCGTTCCTCCAGCCACACTTCACGCAAGCCATGCCGCGCCCCATCGAAGCCCTGGTGCACCCCCGAGCACTGGCCCACAACCTGGGCCGCGCGCGTGCCGCTGCGCCCGATGCACGCGTCTGGGCGGTGGTGAAGGCCAATGCCTACGGCCACGGCATCACGCGCGCACTCGAAGGTCTGCGGGGTGCCGACGGCTTCGCGCTGCTCGACCTGGCCGAGGCTGAAACGTTGCGCTCGCTGGACTGGCGCGGCCCCATCCTGCTGCTGGAAGGATGTTTCGAGGCGCGCGACCTCGAGCTTTGTTCGCGCCTCAATCTCTGGCATGTGGTGCACTGTCAGCAGCAGGTGGACTGGCTCGCCGCGCACAAGACCAGGCAGCCGCACCGGGTGTTCCTGAAGATGAACACAGGCATGAACCGGCTGGGCTTCACGCCTTCGGCCTTTCGCACCGCCTGGGGCTGGCTGAACGCGCTGCCGCAGGTGGACGAGATTTCTTTGATGACGCACTTCAGCGACGCCGATGGCGCGCGCGGCGTGGACCACCAGCTCTCGGCCTTCGCCGCCGCCACGCACGACCTGCCCGGCGAGCGTTGCTTGAGCAACAGCGCGGCCACCTTGCGCCACGGCCTGAACAACGACTGGGTGCGCGCGGGCATCATGGTGTACGGCAGCGCGCCCGACTACCCCGCGCACGACATCCGCCACTGGAATCTGCAGCCCACGATGACGCTGCGCTCGCGCATCATCGCCACGCAGCAGCTGCAGCCCGGCAGCAGCGTGGGCTACGGCAGCAGCTACACGGCGCGCGAGGCGCAGCGCATCGGCATCGTGGCCTGCGGCTATGCCGATGGCTATCCGCGCCATGCCGGCACCGACACGCCGGTGCTGGTGAACGGTGTGCGCACCGGCACCGTGGGCCGTGTCTCGATGGACATGCTGACGGTGGACCTCACGCCCGTGCCGCAGGCTGCAGTGGGCAGCGAAGTCACGCTGTGGGGCCGCGGACCCGAGGTCGATGGTGCGGCTTCGCTGCTGGCCATCGACGATGTGGCGCACGCCGCCGGCACCATCGGCTATGAACTGATGTGCGCCGTGGCGCAGCGCGTGCCGATGCGCTGCGCTGACTGAGTTCCTTCCCACTCTTGCAAGAGAACCGACCCCATGGAAATTCTGAGTTACATCGTCCTCGGCCTCATCGTCGGCTTGCTGGCGCGCGGCATCATGCCCGGCGAACAGAAGCTGGGGTGGGTGCTGACCTGCCTGCTCGGCATCGGTGGTGCCGTGCTGGCCGGCGCTGCCGGGCGTGTCTTCGGCTGGTATGCCGTGGGCCAGCCGGCGAGCTGGTTCGCATCGGTGGCTGGCGCTCTGGCGCTGCTGTTCATCGCAGGCCTGCTGCGCAACAAGAAACGCTGAACCATGGCCCGGCGCTTGCTCGTAGACCGCGCCGAGGTCGAATTCAGCGCCATCCGATCGCAAGGCGCAGGCGGACAGAACGTCAACAAGGTCAGCAGCGCCGCGCACCTGCGTTTCGACGTGCAGGCATCTTCGCTCCCGGTCGACGTGAAGCTGCGCCTGCTGGCCCAGGCCGACCAGCGCATCAGCGGCGAAGGTGTCATCGTCATCAAGGCACAAGACCACCGCAGCCTGGGCCGCAATCAGGCCGACGCGCTGCTGCGCCTGCAAGACATGGTGGATGAAGCAACGGTGCAGCCCACCCTGCGCCGCGCCACCAAGCCGACCTACGGCTCGAAGCAGCGCCGCCTGGAAGGCAAGGCCGTGCGCGCCGAGGTGAAGGCCGGTCGCGGGCGCGTGCGCGGCGACTGAGCGCACGTGAACGAATTCGGCCCGGCCCGCCAAACCGAAGACTGAACGCGCGGCCGGCTGCATTTCGCGGCGGGCCGCTGTCGTTTCGCGCTGTGGCGCACCGCCCAGTCGCAAGCCTCTCGCCGGCCCCGCGGCAGGCCGCCACAGTGCGGCCCATCCCTTGCCACCCCCGGAGTCTTGCGATGAATCTTCCCTGCCCCAGCGCCCTGGCCTTCACCACCCTGGTGCTGGCGGCCGCACTCGCGCCCCTGGCCGCCACTGCCGCCGATGCCGCCGCCGATGCCGTCCAGGCCCAAGGTGTGCCCGAAGCCACAGAGGCTGCGCCTGCAGCGCCTGCAGCGCCCGCCGCCTCGGCCGCAGACCCGGCCGGCCGTTGTGTGAGCGTGGACGTTCACAACGTGCGTCCTCAGCAAGGCCAGCTCTTTCTGGCGGCCTACGTCAGCGCCGAGACCTACAACAAGAGGCCGCTGGCATCGACCCGCGTGCCGGCTGGCGACGCCATCACCCGCGTGCAGCTGTGCGGCATCAGCGGCCACGAGTTCGCCGTGACGCTGTACCAGGACCTGGACGGCGACGGCAAGATGGCGAAGAACATGCTGGGTCTGCCCACCGAGCCCTGGGGCACGACCGGCAAGCCGGGCATGTTCGGGCCGAGCTGGGAAACCGGCAAGGTCACGCTGAATGGCAACCCCGTCATCGCCCAGCTCTCGCAATGAACCTGGGGCCCACCATGCAACGCCGTGAACTCCTGACCGCCGGCGCCGCCGGCCTGGCCGCCCCTCTCGTTTCCCCTCTCGTCGCCCCTCTCGTTGCTACTTTGGCTGCTTCATGGGCAGTGCCGGCCCAGGCCAAGCCCGCCGACGCCGCCGTCTTTGCCGCCCACGTGAAGCAGCAGCCCCTGCTGGCCCCCTTTGCCGGTGTCGACGACATCACCGGCAACCGCGACAGTGGCCCGCTGCTGCTGCGCGGACGCTGGCCTGCCGAGCTGCGCGGGCGCTTCTACCGCAACGGCCCGGCGCTGATGCAACGCGGCACCGAGCGCTACCACCACTGGTTCGACGGCGACGGCATGGTGCAGCAGTACACCCTCGGCGACGACCGCGTCAGCCACCGCGGGCGGCTGGTGCAGACAGCCAAGCTCAAGGCCGAGCGCGAAGCCGGGCGCTTCCTGATGTCGGCCCTGGGCACGCAGATCGACGGCGGCCCGCCCGGCAGCGGGCCCGACAGCTTCAACACCGCCAACACCAATGCGCTGGAACACGCCGGGCGCGTGCTGGCGATGTGGGAAGGCGGCTCGGCCTACGGGCTCGACCCCAAGGATCTCGCGACCCAAGGCCCGATCACCTGGCGCCCTGACCTGGCGCAGATGCCGTTCACCGCCCACCCCAAGGTCGACGCGCAGGGCCACCTGTGGAACATCGGCACCTCGGGCCCGCACATCGTGGCCTGGCACATCAGCCCCGAGGGGCAGCTCTTGAACGTGCAGATGGGCCCATCGCCCTACCCCGGCGGCATGGTGCACGACATGGCCGTCACCGAGCGCTATCTGGTGGTGCCGCTGCCCCCGGTGTCGCTGAACTTCAGCCAGGCCATGGGCGACGGCCCGCGCCGCTTCGCGATGCAGGCCGGCGAGCCGCTGCGGGTGCTGGTGATGGAGAAGGGCGACATCACGAAACGCCGCGTCTTCGAGATGCCACCGCAGATGGTCTTCCACGTCGGCAATGCGCACGAGACGGGTGACGGCCGCATCGTGCTGAGCTTCATTGCCGCGCCCGATGCCTGGTTCCTGGACCAGGGCGCCGTGGCGCTGATGAGCGGGCAGCCGCAGGCCTCGGGCCACATCGGCCTGCAGATCGCCACGCTGGACATGACTTCAGGCCGCAGCACGTTGCAGACGCTGCCCGGCGATGTGGAGTTTCCGCGCATCGACCCGCGCCGTGTCGGTGCGAAAGCGCGTTTCCTGGTGACAGGCGCGGCCTGGGTGAAGCACCCCGGCCGCAACAACGCCCTGCTGCACGGCGTGCAGGTGACGAATGTGGAAACCGGCCGCGCCGAGCGCCACGACTACGGTGCCCACGTGGTGGCCGAGGAACACGTGCTGGTGCCCAAGCCCGGCAAGACCGGCGAACGCGACGCCTGGCTGCTGGGCACCACCTACGACGCGCGCCGCCAGGCCACGGTGCTGAACCTGCTGGACGCAGCCCATGTCGCAGACGGGCCTGTCGCGCAGGCGGTGCTGCCGTATGTGCTGCCGCTCGGCTTCCACGGCAACTTCACCGCAGCCTAGACGCGGCCCCAGGCTTGTCGCTGCGCGCCTTCG